>JAFLTK010000096.1 GCA_022511505.1 Muribaculaceae bacterium | reverse complement strand
ACTGAGGATTGACGAGCATCGCGCAGTTATATTTGATGACGGCCTCGGTCAGAGCTAGGTCCTCGGCATCTTTGAGAGAAATTTTGTCTAACTTGGCGGCGCCTTCGGGCGTCGAAATGTCGATGGTATAGGTAACGCCCTCGGGCTCAATATCGAGCGCGTAGTCGTTGGCACTCTCGATATAGGTGCGCGGTGCGCGATAAGCGTTGTTGCTGTGAGCACCGGTTCTTGATACTATCGAACAGGATGACAGTATGAGCGTTGCAAGCAACGCAATCGATGAAATAATTCTTACCATTTTACTGAAGATTAGAAGTTTAGACGAAGACCGACGCCGAGAGCAGATTGATTGAAGCGATTGTCACGCAGAAGGTCAACGCCGGTATCGAGCGACATTTCATTACCAATTTTAAACTCTTTCTCAATCAAAGCGGCCGAGTAGACGCCATTCGCCATCTTTTGGTATTTATTGGCAATGATCAAACAAGTAGTGGTTGTTGCGATACCTATTACACATAGAGCAGAGGCGGGAATAATTTGAAAATATACTGGATGGTGCGAGGTGTTGCCTATTAACCAAGTAACACCTCCAGCTAAGAGTGCTGGCCCAACTGTCCAACCTATAATTTTAAGATTCTTGGCTCTCTTTGCATAATCTATATTCTTTACTTTTGAATTTCTTGCATTATCCAGCGCGAGGAGGGCATTATCATTATAGTTCCAGTTACCCGTCTGTTGATTTCCGGGGGCGTAAGCGTTGTTGGTCTGAGCGTTGAGTTGGTCTTGGCGGCCGTCTTGGTAGTTGATGTTGGAAATCATCGAGCGGTCCATGATGTAGTTGGCGCCATTGAGGTCGCTCCATTTTTTATAGACAACTTCGCCACCATTCACTTCCAGGACTTTGCACAACACCGTCGAGCCGTCTTTCTTGACGATAACATCCTGAGCCATAGCGCCAAACGTGGCAATCATAGCAATCAGAAGAGTAAGAACTTTTTTCATTGTAATTTCAACCGTTCCTCATCCCTCGTTGAAACCGTTTAGAATAGGGTATAGAAAAAGTGTAGGGAATGTATTTGCTTTGTCATATTCTCAGGTCTTGGCCTACCTTCCACACTTGACAAAGCAATAGCCCCACACTGACTTTGTATGTCATTTACGATAACGTAATAACATAACCAACCAATGCAGGTGCCATTGCAAATCATCTTCGTGTGGTTTCAAACGGCCAAGTTTGAGAATGAAGACAATTTAAATAACACCTTTTCGTAATAATTCAATTTCAGACGCGGCTCGCTCTCGAGCCGTGGCAGTCCGCGCGGACCGCCTTAAAATCTGATGCAAATATAATCAAAAATTTAAATACAAATCAAATTCCTGCAAAAATTTCAAAAATTATTCAAATTTTCACCCTCCGAGCCGGACGGGGCGGCGTTTTTCGCCCTCCGGGCTCACACCCGCCTCCGGCAGACAAAAATCAAGGTGTGGAAATTATTCAAGGTTGTTGCGATAGGCGGCGGGGGTGAGGGAATAGGCGGCTTTGAAGCATTTGCCGAAGTAGTTGATGTCGCTGAAACCGCACTCGTCGGCGACCTGTTTGACGGGGAGGTCGGTTGTCTTCAACAACGTTGCTGCTCGTCGCAATCGACTCTGTTTCAAGAACTCGGCGGGCGTGATGTTGATGATTGATTTCAGCCGTCGGGTCAGGGCGCTTCGGCTCATGGCAGCGGCGACGGCCATGCTGTCGACGTCGATGGCGCTGTCGGCCATATTTTCGTCAATCCAGCGCACGAGCGAGTCCATCAGCGCGCGGTCGCGCTCTGACATCGTTGGTTCGGGTGGTGGGGTCGCGGCGACGGCTTGCGGCTCGGGACTGCTATCTGAAACCGGGGCGTTTCTACCGGCGTTGACAAGTTCCAGATAGGCCTCGAGCGTTTCGCGCTGGCGACGCTTGATGCGGCGAATGTAGATGACGACGGCGACGATTGCTCCCAATATAGCAATGATTATCAGACCAATAAGGACGCGCGCTGTCGTGGTTTCGATGAAGCGCGGAGTGACGACGAGCGTCAATCGGCGCAGGTTGCCGGCGCGAGTGCCGTCGGGCATTGTTGACTCGATTTCGACGGTGTGAACGCCCGGGTCGAGATTGAGCATCGTTATTGAGCGAGTGTCGCCAAGGTCGGTCCACGGGCTATCGTCAAAGCGGAACAGGTAGGTGACGGTCTCGGGGTTGTCAAACTCGATGGCGGCAAAACGCAGCGTGATGCTTCGCTCGGCCGGGGAGAGGGTGATGGTGTCGGTTGTCGACGCCAGCAGGCTGTCGGGCCGCGGATGGATGGTTATTGATGTAAAGTGCAGCGGATGAGGACGGTAGGCATGTTTTGCCTCGGGGTTGACAAGTATAGCGCCCCCACTGTGGCCAACGAGCCAACCTTCTGAACCAACATCGAGCGGGCGCGCCTCGGTAAAATTGTAGTTGCCGCCGGCCATAGGGTGTTTAATCAGCGAGCGGGCGGGTGAGGCCGGGTTGAACGAGTAGATAAGGTTCTCGCTGACGATGATTGCGTTGCCGGTAGATGGGTCAACGGCGATTGAGCGCGTAACGTCGGGGACGCGGCCCGCTGATGAATTGAGGTGGACAAAGGCATCGAGCGAGTCGACCGGCGCGACGTCGACACCTCCGGTCTCGGTTGCCACAATCAAGCGGTCACCGGCCAGCATAACGTCAATAATGCCGACCGCCGAGAGCGACCCGACCTTTCCGGCGGACGGTTTCAACATCTTGATATTTGCCGGTTTTCGATCCGACAGCATCATCAATCCGCCGGTTGTAGCAGCAAAGATAGTGTCGCCGCGAGCCGCGAGATGTCGCGAGCGAATGCCGGCAATCGGGTAGTCATTGACTTTCTCGGCGATGAAGTTTATCGCCGGGGCAGCGGTGTGGGGCTTGTCGATTCTGACCACACCGCGGTCGAGAGTGGCCAGCCAAAGCGCGTCGCCGACAGGAAGTATGTCATAGACGGCGGCATTGTCTACTATATGAGTTACAGTGGCTTTAGACGTGCCGAAATCGGTGACGCGAAACAGTCCGTCGGGCTTTGTGCCTATCCAAAGCGTCCCGGCGGGATGCTCGGCGAGAGAATAGACGCGCGCACCAAACGCCGCCGGAGTCGCCGACAGTCGCCCCGCGGCGTCGATATATCCCGCGGGCATGAGGTCGGCGTTAAGCACCGCGAGGCGGTCGCCGTTGATGTCGGCAATGATGCGCCGACCGTCGGCCGGGACCAGCGACGCCCTTATCGGCCCGTCAATCGCCGGCGGCGACGCGGGGCGTTGCAGCAGGGCGACCTTAATCAGACGACCGTTGACCGTGAACCAAAGGTTGCCGTCAATATCCTGCTCGCTGAACTGCATGCGCCCGGCATCGGCAACGGGAATTGAGCCGACGAGGCTGAACGGGGCGTTATTGCCGGAACGAACGAAGATGTCACCGCCGCGAGACACTACCGTTTCGCCGGCCGGGGTCACTCCCGAGTAAGCATCGTCGTCACAGGCAAGTCGGCGAGTTTCGACGGGCAAATTGCTGTAACTCGCGAGTCGAAAATCGGGGCGTTCGGCCGAAAATCGAGCCCCCGACGCGCCGGCCGTCTCGTCGATATGTATCCAACCGCCACCATTTTCAAGTTCAACGAGAAACGAGCCGTCGGCCGCCTTGTAGAGCCGCTTGAGCAGGACTTGCCGACCGAGGGCAGCCTCAACATCGGCTGTGATGTCGTCAAACGTCAGCGACCCGACGTCAAACACAATCAACCGATTGTCAACGTGACACCACAGGTTGCCCGACGGCGCGAGATACACATTATTAAAGCGCTCGGAAATGACCTCGTCGTCGCGACGTCCGCGGGGCGGTATCTTGGCGAGCGTCGTGCCGTCATAGCGATGCAATCCGTTCCAGGTCGCAATCCACAGATAGCCGTCGGCACCGCTGACAACCTTTGAAACGACGTTGACCGAGCGGTCGGCGATGCGCGTGACCGCCTCCACGCGACAGTCGATGCCGCCGGTCGGCGCGGCAGCCCGGCAACACAGCATCAACAGCAATATCGTAAAATAGGCGACAAGTCGGCGCATGGAAGGCGTGATTTAAGATTTAAGGCAAAACAAGCGTGATTTTGGGCGAAAATGCCCGTTTTCACCACAAAAATACTCAAATTTACCGTTTTTACAAAGATTATGCCTCGATTTTACCCCTTTTTGCCTCAATTTTACCCTATTGTTTGGGGGGCATGAGATAATTTTGTAGCATGAAATTTTTAACCCAAATTATATCATGAAAAAAATCAAAGCATTTTTGAGCGCAATCGCGCTGGTGGCGTCGACCATGACGATAGCCGCCGAGCCGACAGTGCACACCATCGGTGACAGCACGATGGCCGACTATGACGAGACCAAAACCGTCACTCGCGGCTGGGGCCAATACCTCGGCCAGTATCTCGAGGGAATGAGTGTCAACAACCGCGGCAAGAACGGCGCGTCGTCACGCAGCTTTTATGAGGAGGCCGCCTACTGGGCCACCGTCAAGAAGCAAATGAAAGCCGGCGACTATGTTGTCATCTCGTTCTCCCACAACGACGAGAAAAACGACGGTATGGACGGCGAGGCCCTGATTGCCTACTACAAATCAACCGGCAACTCGCTTGCCAACTCGACCGACTACCGCGGCACCAACCCCTCGACAACCTACAAGGAGTATCTGCGCAAAATGGTCAACGAGGCCCGCGAACTCGGCGTGACCCCAATTCTTTGCGGCC
>JAFLTK010000095.1 GCA_022511505.1 Muribaculaceae bacterium | reverse complement strand
CGTTGACGTTGAAATAGCAACCCTTGATGGTCACGTCGCGGCACACGTCGATGTCGATGGCGTCGCTGCTCGGGGCCTTGACGGGCTTGGTGGGAGCGTGGTAACTACAGTTGGTGATATTGACGTCGGTACACTGGTAGAGGTGCATGGTCCAGAAGGCCGAGTTGCAGAACTTGGTGCCCGAGATGTTGACGTGGTCACAGCCCCAAAGGAAAACGAGGCGCGGACGGCTTACCTCGAGGTTGGTGCAGACGCGGTTTTCGCGGCGTGCCTGCTCGCGGCGGTCCCAGAAAGCGACCCAAAGCTTGTAGGCGGCGCCGTCGATAGTGCCCTCACCCGTAATTGCAAAGTTATCAACGAAATAGGCGTTGATGACGGCGGCATAATAATAGATGCTGCGGCCCTCCATGCGCGACGGTATCAACGGATAGTTGGAGATGTCGTCGCTACCCTTGATGACGCCGCCGCGGCTGATATGCAGCTTGGTGCCCGGCTTGAAGAATAGGGCACCGGTCAGATACGTACCCTCGGGCACAATGATTGTACCGCCGCCCTCGGCCTCGGCGCGGTCGATGACGGCTTGGATTTTTGCCGTTTGGATGACTGTGCTGTCGTTGACAACGCCAAAGTCAGTGATGACATAATACTTGCCCTCGATTTTTTTGACAGGCGTAGCGATAAAGCCGGCGCCGGTGGCCTCAGCCTCATCGGGGTCGACATACTTGGCCGGCTTGGCGGCGTATGCACTAAAGGCGCCGGCTGTCAGGACAGTCGCCGCCATCAGAAATTGAACAAAGCGTTTGCTCATCTTGTGGAGTTTCAGGGGTTATTTAGTCTCGTAATTCACAATATAATCGGCTTTTATGTAGGGGCGAAGCGCCGGGACAGCCTCGGCGATTGCACGCGCGGCGATGCCGGCAACAACCGTGCCTCCATATATATTAAGGTGGGTATTGTCAATCTTGCCGTCGGGGCAGAATTCATATTTACCCGCCGGAATCCACATAAACAATTCCTTGGACTTCTCGGTGCCGAGGCCCTGCACGAGGTTGTGGGTCAGCGTGTTCATTTCAATAAAGGGAACAACCATTTCGCGGGCAATCTGACGCGGGGCAACGATATAGTCGCCATGGGTGTCGACAAGCACCTCGCCCTCGGGAACCGTTTTTAGATTCTCAAAACCAACGGGGGGATTGTCGTCGCGGTCAACATGCTCGGCGTTGACGTCGGCCGGGAAGTTGCGGCGAACGATAGAGTTGCACAATATAGGCTTGGCACCCTTTTCGCGCGCCTCGGTCACAAACTTGCGCAGGTTTGCATCATAAATACCACCCACGTCGCCATAACGGCGCGGGTCCTTGATTTTCTGGTCATTATGGCCGAATTGGATGATAACATAGTCGCCCGGCTTGATGCGTTCCAGGACGGCAGCCCATTTGCCATTGTCGATAAAACTCTTGCCTGAGTAACCGTTAAGAGCGTGATTGTCAACCTTAATAGCTCCATGGAGATAAAGCGGCAACATCTGGCCCCAGCCTCGCTCCTGCTTGTCAGAATCGGTCGGCTTATTGGCCATCGTTGAATCTCCAATCATAAAAATAGTGATAGTGTCATTCTCTACCTGTGCCCACGCCAATATAGGCAGCACAAGCGCCACAAAACATGCGATGATAGTTTTCATGATATTATAGGTTTGCGTAGATTTTTGCATAGACGACACAAATTTACATTTTTATTTTTTATCATCCAACTTTTTAACAAAAATAAGCAAATAAGCAAATGAATATCCCAACAAATATTCAAAAACAGATTCAAACAAAGATTATCACCTTTTATGAAGATAGCACACTCGAGTTGGCAAAAGAAGGTAAGATTTTGCCTGATCTCGAGTTTGTTATTCATTATAACATGCCTTCATTCTTTGACAGGTTCAATTTTTGAATCAGACAAACATAGCGCAAAAGAGCTATTACAGCAGTCGCCTCGGTTTTGGGCCGGGGCGACTTTTTTGTAGATTGCAGGCGGTATTTGGCGCCGGTATTAGCACGAATGTGGCAGCCTGGGTTTTATTTTGTGGTGAGTTCGGCGAGGCGGGCGAGGTATTTGCCGATGATGTCAAACTCGAGGTTGACGCGGGTGCCGAGTTGGATTTGGCTAAAGTTGGTGTGCTCAAAGGTGTAGGGAATGATGGCGACGCGGAACGAGTCGCGCTCGCTGTCACAGACGGTCAGCGACACGCCGTTGACGGTTACCGAGCCTTTCTCGACAGTCATATAGCCCTTTGCAACCAACTCAGGGTCAACGGAATACTCAAATTTGTAGTAAGTGCTACCGTCAAGTTTCTCTATGTCGACACACTTGGCGGTGGTGTCGACATGGCCCTGAACGATGTGGCCGTCAAGGCGTCCGTCGAGGCGCATCGAGCGCTCGAGATTGACGAGCGAACCGGGTTGCAAGTCGCCGAGGTTGGAGCGCTCGAGGGTTTCGGCGATGGCGGTGACGGTATAGGTATCATCGGGATTGATGGCGACGACGGTCAGACACACGCCGTTATGAGCTACCGACTGGTCGATTGACAACTCGGAGGTGAACGACGATTTGATTGTCAGATTTACGTTTGAACCTTGGCGTTCAACGGCAACCACAGTGGCTGCTTCCTCTACTATTCCTGAAAACATAGTTATGGTGTTATTTATTGATTATCAATTGTTTGCTGGTTATCATCGGGGTGATGCAAGGCGGTGAAGATGGTCGCGGCACGCGCCGGGCCGACAACCTCGGCAATCGCCTCGACTGATGCTTCGCGCAAGCGCTTGACCGACTTGAAACGAGTCAGCAGGGCGGTTCGCGTTTTCTCGCCGACACCCTTGATGGAGTCGAGTTCTGAGACGGTTTGGCCCTTGCTGCGGCGGTTGCGGTGGTGGGTGATACCGAAGCGGTGGGCCTCGTCGCGCAGGTGTTGCACAACGCGCAACGACTCGCTGTTTTTGTCGATATATAGCGGCACGCTGTCGCCCGGGAAGTATATCTCCTCCAGACGTTTAGCGATACCGACAACGGCAATTTTACCTCTTAACCCGATGGAATCCAGGGCCTCGACAGCGGCGCTTAACTGACCTTTGCCACCGTCGACTACTATCAACTGGGGCAACGACTGGCCCTCTTCCATCAATCGAGTGTAGCGGCGAGTCAGCACCTCTTTCATCGACGCGAAATCGTCGGGACCTTCGACTGTCTTGATGTTGAAATGGCGATAGTCACGCTTTGACGGCTTGCCGTCGCGGAACACGACGCACGATGCTACCGGGTTGGTACCCTGAATGTTAGAGTTGTCGAAGCACTCGATGTGTCGCGGATATTCGCTGAGGCGGAAGTCGGTTTTCATTCGCTCCATCAACCGCTCGACGCGCTGCTCGGGGTTTGTGCGCTCCATGTTTTTAAGCATGTCAATCTTGTGCTGGCGCGCGTTGCGTTGCGAGACGTCGAGCAATTTCAGTTTGTCTCCACGCTGGGGGATGGTGTATGTGACGCCGGGCACCTCGACGTCGGGCAGTTCGGAAACGACAATCTCGTCATATTCGACGCCGAGCGACGTCTGTATCTCGTTGATGGCATAGCCGAGAATTTCGGCCACCGGTTCGTCGAGCGAGCGCTTGTATTCGAGTGTCACCGACTTGACAACGGCACCGCGGCGCACGTGCATATAGTTGACAAAAACGCTCTTGACATCGTCGTCAACACCGAAGACGTCGACCTGGTCGATTGTCTGACTGACAATGACGCTCTTGGCGCGATAGCGCTCAATGAGGTCATACTGCTGCTTGAGCAGATGGGCCTCCTCAAAGCGCAGTTCGCCGGCAAGTCGCTCCATCTCCTCACGCAGATAGGCGAGCAGTTGGCCGGTATCTCCGCGCAAAATCGCCTTGACGCTTTCGATATAGCGACCATACTCCTCGGGGGAAATTAGCCCGGTGCAACAGCCCGCACAGCGCTTGAGGTGATACTCGAGGCAGAGGCGTCCCTTGCCGCGCGCAACGGTGTCGGGCGTGATAGGCTGCCGACACGTGCGCAGCGGGTAGAGGTCGTGGATAAGTTTGAGCACAGCCTTGGCGGCGCCGCTCTCGGTGTATGGACCGTAATATTTTGAGCCGTCCTTGATGCGCTGACGCGTCAGGAACACCCGTGGATAGGTCTCCTTGGTGACTACAATCCATGGGTAGGACTTGTCGTCCTTGAGCAGGACATTATAGCGCGGCTTGTATTCCTTAATCATCGACGCCTCGAGATTGAGGGCGTCTTGCTCGGTTGGCACGACGATGTAACTCATGTCGACAATAGCGCGCACGAGCAGGTTTGTCCGCAGCGAGTCGTGGGTGCGGTTGAAATAGGATGAAACGCGTCGCTTGAGGTTTTTTGCTTTACCTACATAGATGACCGTCCCATCCTTATCATAGTACATATAGACTCCCGGCGTCGACGGCAAGATTGAAATCTTGGTCTTCAACTCGGGGGACTTGTCATGTTTTGCCATCGCTATAACTATAAACTTGCGTTTCAAATCCGGTAGGGACGCGACATGTCGCGTCCGGGCCGAAACGTTGACTACACATTACGCGGACGCGACATGTCGCGTCCCAACAAATAGCGAATATCAATAGGTAATGAGCGACGTTACCTCGGCATCGGCGGGAAGGTTAGCGCGGCCGTTGAGCGCACCAAGCTCGATGATAAAGTTGACGTAGATTTTCTTGGGGTTCATGCTTTTTACCAACTCGTAGGCAGCGGCCATTGTGCCGCCGGTAGCGAGTACATCGTCGTGAAGCACCACGATATCATCGGGGCCGATAGCGTCGCGGTGTAT
>JAFLTK010000094.1 GCA_022511505.1 Muribaculaceae bacterium | reverse complement strand
ATATTAAGAGCATTTATCTTTCGAGCACAATGAGTCCCGGTGTTAAGGTTGACACCAAGTCAATCGAAGACTAATTTTAAAGACTATTGCAGCAATGAAAAAAGAAGATAAGGCAATTATTATAGAGAAGATAGCAGAAACACTCAAAGAGTATTCCTGCTTTTACCTGACCGAGACTACCGGCCTCGATGCCGCAAAGACTTCGGAACTGCGCAAGGCTTGTTTCAAGAACGACATCAAGCTTGTAGTGGTTAAGAACAAGTTGCTCAAGAAAGCCCTCGAGTCTCTCGGTGGCGACTATACCGAGCTCTTTGACACCCTCCACGGCTCGACCTCGCTGATGTGTTCAAACACCGGCAACGCTCCTGCCAAACTGATCAAGGAGTTCACCAAGAAGGACAAGAATCCCGATGCACTGCCTCGCTTGAAGGCTGCCTACGTTGAGGAAACAATCTATGTCGGTGCCGACCAGCTCGACGCTCTTACCGCTATCAAGAGCAAGAACGAGCTCATCGCCGACGTTATCGCCCTTCTCCAGTCGCCTGCCAAGAACGTTGTTTCTGCTCTCCAGAGCGGTGGCAACAAGCTCCACGGCATCCTCGAGACCCTCTCAAAGAAGGAAGACTAATCGCTTGACATTCAAACGGCGCTCATCAGTTGGCATAGTTTTTGCTTACGATAGGTTGCAAGGCTTTCAGTGCCTCAATTTCAGCGCCGCGTGACGACAACAGCGACCGGCCTTCATCCCCCCTACGGGTACAGTGGCCACCTTCTTTAATCTCATCTCTCTCTTCAACAAACCCCCAATTCACCAATCTGAATATAAACAATAAAAATACAATACTAAAATGGCAGATTTGAAAGCTTTTGCAGAACAATTAGTTAACCTCACCGTTAAGGAAGTAAACGAACTTGCTCAGATCCTCAAGGACGAGTATGGTATCGAACCCGCTGCTGCTGCTGTAGCAGTTGCTGCCGGCCCCGCTGCCGGTGCACCCGCCGAGGAAGAGAAGACTTCGTTTGACGTAGTCCTCAAGAGCGCCGGTGCAAGCAAACTCGCCGTTGTTAAGCTCGTTAAGGAGCTTACCGGTCTTGGCCTCAAGGAAGCCAAGGAAATGGTTGACGGTGCTCCCAGCGTTGTCAAGGAAGGTCTTGCAAAGGCCGACGCTGAAGGTCTCAAGAAACAACTCGAAGAGGCCGGCGCTGAAGTTGAACTTAAATAATATTGCCTGATTATCAGGTAAATGGGTTAAGAATCGCCCGAAAGGATGATTCTTAACCTTTTTGTGCTATAATTATTTTTGAGTTCCCTTTAGTTAAATTTATGTCAGTAAAGATAGAAAAACCCCGTGTAAATTTTGCGTCGGTTAAGAATCCCCTGCCTTATCCCGACTTTCTGGAGGTGCAGTTAAAGTCCTTCCACGACTTTTTGCAACTGGACACTCCGCCTGAGAAACGTAATAACGAAGGGCTTTATAAGGTGTTTGCCGAGAACTTCCCTATCGCCGACACCCGCAATAACTTTGTCCTCGAGTTCCTGGACTATTACATCGATCCTCCTCGCTACACTATTGAAGAGTGTCTCGAGCGCGGGTTGACCTATTCTGTCCCCCTCAAGGCCAAACTGAAGCTGTATTGCACAGACCCTGACCACGAAGACTTTGCAACCGTTATCCAGGATGTTTTCTTGGGGTCGATTCCTTATATGACCGACAAGGGAACCTTTGTCATCAATGGCGCCGAGCGTGTAATTGTATCCCAGTTGCACCGCTCGCCGGGCGTGTTCTTCGGTCAGAGCACCCACGCCAACGGAACCAAACTCTATAGCGCCCGCATCATCCCGTTCCGCGGCTCGTGGATTGAGTTTGCTACTGACATTAACAATGTAATGTATGCCTACATCGACCGCAAGAAGAAGTTGCCTGTAACCACACTTCTGCGTGCGATTGGTCTTGAAACAGACCAGGACATCGTTGCAACTTTTGGTAACTCAGAGGAAGTCAAGGTATCGGAGGCAACTCGCGAGGCTCTCGTGGGTCGCATTCTTGCAGCCCGTGTCACCCACATCTGGACCGAGGACTTTGTAGACACCGATACCGGCGAGGTTACCACGCTCGAGCGTAGCGAGGTCATCTTCAAGGGCGCCCACGTCCTGACCGACGATGACGTCACCACCCTCATCGAGAACGGCATCGAGCGCGTCCTCATCGAGCGTGAAGACTCACAGCAGAACGACTTCACCATCATCGCCAAAACTCTCGACAAGGATAAAACCTTGACCGAGAAAGAGGCTGTGCTTGAAATCTATCGCCAGTTGCGCAACGCCGACGCCCCCGACGAGGCTTCGGCTCGCGAGGTTATCAACAACCTCTTCTTCAGCGAGAAACGCTATGACCTCGGCGAGGTTGGCCGTTTCCGCATCAACAACAAACTGGGTCTTGAGACCCCGATGGATGTCAAAGTCCTGACCAAGGAAGACATCGTCGCCATCATCAAACACCTCATTGAACTCATCAACTCAAAGGCCGACGTCGACGATATCGACCACTTGAGCAACCGCCGCGTGCGCACTGTCGGCGAGCAACTCTACAACCAGTTCAACGTCGGTCTCGCCCGCATGTCCCGCACAATCCGCGAGCGCATGAACGTGCGTGACAACGAGGTGTTCACCCCCATCGACCTTATAAACGCTAAGACTATCTCCAGCGTTATCAATACATTCTTTGGCACCAACGCTCTGAGCCAGTTCATGGACCAGACCAACCCGTTAGCCGAGATGACCCACAAGCGCCGTATGTCGGCCCTCGGCCCAGGCGGTCTGTCGCGTGAGCGCGCCGGTTTCGAGGTCCGTGACGTTCACTATACCCACTATGGCCGTCTCTGCCCCATCGAGACCCCCGAAGGTCCCAACATCGGTCTTATTTCATCGCTCTGCGTCTATGCCAAAATCAACAATCTCGGCTTTATCGAGACCCCCTATCGCGTGGTCGAGGATGCCAAGGTTGACCTCGACAACAGCGAGGTCGTCTATCTGACCGCCGAGATGGAAGAGGGCAAAGTCATTGCCCAGGGCAACGCCCCGCTTAACGACGACGGTACGTTTATCCGCGACCGCGTCAAGGCTCGTCTCGACGCCGACTTCCCCATCGTGGCTCCCGGCGAAGTAGAACTCATGGACGTTTCGCCCACTCAGATTGCATCTATCGCCGCATCGCTCATCCCCTTCCTTGAGCACGACGACGCAAACCGCGCCCTCATGGGCTCGAACATGATGCGTCAGGCAGTGCCCCTGCTCCGCAGCGAGTCGCCCATCGTCGGCACCGGCCTCGAGGGTCAGCTCATCCGCGACAGCCGTACCCAAATCACTGCCGAGGGCGACGGCGTCATCGAGTTTGTCGACTCGACCGTCATCCGCATCCGCTATGACCGCACCGAGGAGGAAGAATTTGTCGCCTTTGAAGACGCCGTCAAGGAATACTCTATTCCTAAATTCCGCAAGACCAACCAGTCGACAACCATAGACTTGCGTCCCATCTGCGAGAAGGGCCAGCGCGTCAAGGCCGGCGACATCCTGACCGAAGGCTACTCGACCGAAAACGGCGAACTCGCCCTCGGCCGCAACCTGAAGGTAGCGTTCATGCCCTGGAAGGGTTACAACTATGAGGACGCTATCGTGTTGAACGAGCGCGTAGTGCGCGAGGACATACTGACCTCGGTCCACGTCGACGACTATATCCTCGAGGTTCGCGAAACCAAGCGCGGCATGGAGGAATTGACAAGTGACATCCCCAACGTCAGCGAGGATGCAACCAAGGACCTCGACGAGCGCGGTATCATTCGCGTCGGCGCCCACGTCGTCCCCGGCGACATTATTATCGGTAAGATTACCCCCAAGGGCGAGAGCGACCCCACCCCCGAGGAAAAACTCCTCCGCGCCATCTTCGGCGACAAGGCCGGCGATGTCAAGGACGCTTCGCTCAAGGCTTCTCCATCGCTCAAGGGTGTTGTCATCGGCACCGACCTCTTTGCTCGCGCCCAGAAGAAAAAAGGCCGCAAGAGCGAGGCTGACGAACTTGCCAAACTCGACGAGGCATATAAGAAGACACAAGACGAGTTGCTCCAGAAACTTGTCAACAAACTCATGGTGCTCACCAAGGGCGTCAAGAGTCAGGGTGTCAAAGACTTCCTCGGCAGCGAGATTATCTCAAAGGGCAGTGAATTTACTCCCGGCGTTCTGAGCACAATCAACTATGACACCGTCAACCTGAGCAAGTGGACCTCTGATGCCCACAAGAACGACCTCATCCGCGCCACCATCGTCAACTACCTGCGCAAGAGCAAGGAAATCGACGCCGAGTTGCGCCGACGCAAGTTTGACATGTCGATTGGCGACGACCTTCCTTCGGGCATCATGCAGATGGCCAAGGTCTACATCGCCAAGAAGCGCAAAATCAGCGTAGGTGACAAAATGGCAGGTCGCCACGGTAACAAAGGTATCGTTTCGCGCATCGTGCGTCAGGAAGATATGCCCTTCCTCGCCGATGGTACTCCGGTCGATATCTGCTTGAACCCGCTCGGCGTGCCCTCGCGTATGAACCTCGGTCAGATTTTTGAAACCGTCCTCGGATGGGCCGGCCGCGAACTTGGCGAGAAATTTGCTACACCTATCTTTGACGGTGCTACTCTCGACGACCTCAACGAGTGGACCGACCGCGCCGGCCTTCCCCGCTATGGCAAGACCTACCTTTATGACGGCGGCACCGGCGAGCGCTTTGACCAGCCCGCTACCGTAGGCGTCATCTATATGCTGAAACTCGGTCACATGGTCGAGGACAAGATGCACGCCCGCTCTATCGGCCCGTACTCGCTCATCACCCAGCAGCCCCTCGGCGGTAAAGCC
>JAFLTK010000093.1 GCA_022511505.1 Muribaculaceae bacterium | reverse complement strand
GGGTGACGGTCAGATGTCGCCCCCGACGGCTCGCCACGTCCTCGGCCTTATCGCTAAAAACCTCTCGGAACATCTTAACGACGCTATCTGGAACGGCAAACGTAACCCATCGGGCGATACTACCGCCGACCTTTTCGATGGTTTTGATACCATCACAGAAAAGGAGATTGAAGCCGGTAATATCTCTGAGGAGAATGGCAACTATATAAACCTTAGAACTCCTATTGATGCTACAAACGCTGTTGACATCGCTAAACAGATTCTGTTCTCGCTCGACCCGCGCATGCGCTCACAAGAACTTTATCTCTACTGCTCTCAGGAGTTTGTCGACTTGTACAACGAGGGGTATCTGATGACCCACGGTGGTATTCCTTATAACACACACTACGGTCAAACCGCTGTCGAGGGCTCTAACGGTAAATTAATCTTTTGTCCGCTCTACAATAAGGCCGGCTCTAAGTTCATGCACATTACAACCAAACAGAACATGCTCGTCGGCTACGACCAAATGGGTGATGTTGAAAATGTTATGGTTAAGGAATATGCTCCATTCATCCTTTCATACATCGCTACTATGTTCTTCGGTGTGCAGTTTGAAACGCTCGACAAGCGCCGTTTCAAGACTATTGAGTTTGAGTTCTTCAACGGTAATCTTAAACGCTAAAGTATTCTCGCTATGGCTATACTTCAATCAGGTAGAAAAATCTGTTCTTCTATTCAGGCTTCGCTAACTTGGTGTCAAGGTACGCCGGAACTCCCGGGTATCCGTCGCCGTATCTACTATATTGCCAAGGACCAAATCGCTTCTTTCCCGGACTTGCCCCGTGATGCTCTTGGCCGTCCCGGTTCTGCTATTCTCAACGGCGATTTCACGCTAATCGCTGACAAAACTTGGAAGTTCATTGAAATCCTTCCCGATAAATCGCAACTAACCTCTGAGGCTCAGGGTGAGATGCCCTCGCAGACGCAGTTGAACAAACTGGTCGCAGTGCATCCGGGTGTGGGGCAGGAAGCTTCTGCAGCTGCCGCTTATATCAACAACACCGACAACGTCTTTATCGTCGAGGATATGAAAGGTAACTTCCGTGTTCTCGGTAACGACAAATGGACTACTAAGGCGACCGTGGCCCAAGACCTCGGTCAAGGGGCTACCGGAACTACTTCAACGACTATTAACGTTGAAGTAACCGACGAGGTCCCTGCGCCTTTCTACGTAGGTAAACTCGAAACCGAAGACGGTGAAATTGACTGCGCAGGACCCGGACAACAAGGCGAGTTTACGCCTATCCCTTAAAGTGATGTCGCCTATACGTTAAATACTGTGGAAACTCATCCATCTTTCAGGTCGGGAGCCATCGCGTTGGACGAGATGTTGAATGACATCGAGGTCCCTTCTCTCGTGGCTCCCGACCTTTCGGATTTACCGCAGAACTGCCGAAACGAGGCTAAGGACCTTTTCGCTCCAAAGAAGCAAAAGGCGTGGAAGGAGGTACAACAGGCTGAGGCGCGTTGTGACTTCGCCCCTAATAAGGTGCGCGTATTCTTCACCGACCCTCATTTCGGCATTATCTCGCTTTGGAACAAGTCGCTCTACGGCAGAACCTTGACCGACATTAAGGCTGACGACTCGATGGTTGACTTCTTCGCCGTGAATACTTCGCGGCTCATTCGTCAATTTCTGGGCGACTATTTGAACAAGGGTGATTGGTGCATCGTCACTTCGCCCAAACGTCGTCACAAGGCCCGCAACTTTGCTTCGCTGATTTCGGCTCGGTTGGCTGAATTGCTTGACATCCCTTTCTACGAGGATTTGGCGGAGTGTCCCTCTCGGCATCGTGTCGGGGCGGTGTTCTCTCTAACGGGCGAACCGCCAAAACAGCGTAACGTCATCGTCTATGACGATTTTGTTACAACGGGCTCCACGATGCTCTCGATGCGCAACTTGCTTTTGCCACTCGGCTACAACTTGATTTTCTTTACTTCTATCCGCAACAAACTATAATGGACCACAAACTAACACAACAAGTAGGACAATGGCTCAACACTCCGGTGGCTGAACGCGATTACAGCGCCGGCGCTCTGTTGTTGCTTCGATTGTCGGGCAATCAAATTATGTATCGCAACATAATAGCGCAACTTGACCGCCGTCACGATTTCGTCGAGTATCAACTGCGTAAATACTACGACTTCCGCGTTCAGCAGCTCACTCACGACCAGGTCGAGGAGATGGCCCAAAAGGTCGAGGCTATTGCTGAGGAACATTCGCTGAACGCTGAACCGTCCCCCAGCGGTGACGATGCCGAGCCTCGGAGTCTTGGCAAGCGTGACGACCACGACCTTTTGCCCGACGACATCAAGGCCAAGTATGTTGAAAACCTCGACCTGCTCCGTCGTATGCGCGAACTGCATCTGAAACTACGTTCGCTATCGCTCGTTAACGCTCCGTGTCCCGACTCTGAGCGTTATCCGTTCTTGAAAGAACTGATTAAACTCGACAAGCAACTACACAAGAACTGGGAGGAATACGATCATTACGTGCTTTCATCGGCTGACACACAGGCCACACAAAAAGCCGCGAAGAAATCAACTGTAAAGAAAAAGGCCTGCACTTCACAGTGACGGCCTTCGGAAACTTTAAAAAACTTATTTTCGCCGCAAAGTTAATTATTAGTTATGAAACGCACAAGCTCTATCGACAAAATCCTCCGTCCGCTTGAAACTACGCCGTTTCAAGCGTACCTCTCTAATGCCGTGCAGGTGGCCGACATTCTCGATTGGATTTTGTCGCAGGTCGGTGTCTCAGAAATTTGGCAGACGTCGTTCTCTATTTCCGAGGAGTTTCTGCGGCGTCTCTATTTTATCACGAAGAATAAAAAGGTCAGCCGCATAAATCTTGTGCTTGACCACAAGGCAACCAACAAAACGCTCAAACTTTGGGCGTTCATAACGCAAGTTATCGAGCGCACTTATCTTGCCGACAATCACAGCAAGATTTTGTTGGTGCAGTCAGAAAGCGGCCATAAAGTCAGCGTCATTACCTCACAAAACCTCACCCGAGGCAACCGACACGAGTCGGCCTTTATATCGACCGACCCGGTCGTGTTCGCTACTCTCCACGCCCAAGTATCCGATTTAATAACCAATCATTCAGTCCCTCTCAATGACTTATTCCGACAACGAGTTACAGCAGATTGAAAAGTTTGCTTCTATATACCTCAAAATCTCCGACATGGCTGTCATCCTTGACATCCCTGCCGATGTGCTGCGCTCGGATATTGCCGACCGCTCGACGGACGTTTCCAAAGCCTACCGACGAGGCAAGGCCGCTTCTAAGGTCAAACTTCATTCTCAGGAAATGATGTTGGCACAGGTAGGCTCGCCTCTTGCAATTGAAAACGCCCATCGTAATCTTCTCGACATGGAGGACGACGAGTAACGCCATGAGCACACCAAGCGCAATAGAGGTCTGCCGCTCTGACCTTTTCACCAAAAAGGATGAACTCGAGCAGCGTTATCCACAAGTGATTGTGGATAAGGTGCTTCGTGTTCGCGAAATGTATAATTGGTTCATTGCCAACCCTGACGGCACGGACCGCGAGTTTGTCAATGAGGTCTGCCAACGTCATGAAATCTCTAAGGTGACGGCTTACTCGGATTTGGCTATCGTCAAAACCTTATTGCCGACCCTCGGCCAAGCCTCGCGCGATTTCCACCGTTGGCGCACCAACGAGATGTTGATGAACACGTTTAAGATGGCACAGAAGCGCAAGGATACTAAGACGATGGAACGCGCTGCCACTGCCTACGGCAAACTTAACCGCGTCGACCTCGAGGACGAACAGGCGATGCCTTACGATATGATTGTTCCGCAACAATTCACGGCTACCGATGACCCGCGGGTCCTCGGTATCGAGCCTATACCCAACATTCAAGAGAAAATATCCTCAATGATTGAGAAGTATCGAAAGGAGACCATCGACATTGAGGATGTGGAATTTGAGGAGGTAGACCTCGAGTTTGATGTTTTATTCCCCGACAAAACCAATGACGATGCAACAGAAGAAGGTCTACTTTAACAAGCCTCAGCGGTTGACGCAGTTAATCGGCGCCAATACTACCGTTATTGTCGCCGGGCGTCGAACGGGAAAGACGGACAGCATCGCCGCGCCGTTTGTGCTTCGCAATATGCAACGCATGGCCGGCTCGACGGGCGGTATCGTGGTCCCAACTTTTAAACACGGTCTCACAAACACCCTCCCGGGGTTGTTCGCCGCATGGAAACGTTGGGGCTTTCTCGACGGTGTGCATTACGTCGTCGGCAAAAAGCCGCCAAAGTCGTTTAAGAAACCAATCATCGACCCCAAAGATTATGAACATGTCATATCTTTCTATAACGGGTCTGTGGCCGTTATCATTTCGCAGGACAGACCGGGCTCGTCAAACTCACTTACTCTGTCATGGCTCCTGATTGACGAGGCGAAGTTTATCGATTATCAGAAGCTCAAGGACGAAACGTTACCGGCCAACGGCGGCATTAAGTCGCATTTTGGAAAACACTCCTTCAATCACTCAATTATGATTTTGAGTGATATGCCGCAAACCCAAAAGGGCTCATGGTTCTTGCACTACCGCGAGAAAATGGATGTCGAACTCATCAAAACCATTGAGGCCACGGTCTACGAGATATGGCGAACTAAGGAACGCATCCGCACTCTCAATGCCGAGGGCAAACCGGTTCCGCCATATCTCAAAGGTCATCTGAGACGACTCGACCGGGACCTCAATAAAATGCGCTCGGTCGCTGTCTATTATCGGGAGTATTCCTCCATTGAGAACTTGCAACTTCTCGGCGAGAACTACATTAAGCAGATGAAGCGCGACCTTACTCCTTTGACTTTCCAAACCTCTATCCTGT
>JAFLTK010000092.1 GCA_022511505.1 Muribaculaceae bacterium | reverse complement strand
ACCGCTATTGCCGCAACATGATACTATATTTCATGAACAAGCATTTCCCCGACGACCAGAAACTTGTGACACCCATCAAAGCCCTCAACACCAACACCGACGAGGAGGAGATGGCACGACTTTTTGTCGGCGAAACATTCAAGGAAGATTACAAAATCATGAATCAGGCTATCCGTCAATTTGGCATCAACATCCCGCCGCTTGTCAACGCCTACATGAATCTGTCGCCAACGATGAAAATTTTTGGCACGGCGGTCAACGACGATTTTGGCGACGTTGAGGAGACCGGTATCTTCCTTGCCATCGACGAGATTGTCGAGGAAAAGAAACAGCGCCACATAGGGACATTTGTCCAACCTAAAATGAAGATATCCAACGACTAAGACATCATCATTCTTCCATCTCTCGACCTCTCTCATGAAAACACGTATACTATTATTACTGACATATTTAGCTACCATGTTGCAGCCTGTGGCCGCAACAGAATTTGATAACCTTTTCCGTCTGAAAAACGTCACGCCGACCCGTACGCATATATTGAAAAAAGCGCCGGCAACAAACGAGCCGATGATACCGGCCATCCTTGAACTCGAGGAAAATGCCGATGTTGACTCGCTCGCGTCGCTCGGTATAGTCATTTTTTACACTCGCGCCAATATGGCGCTTGCATCGTTGCCTGTATCGCTTGCCGACGAAGGATTGCTCGACGGCGTGCGTCGCATCTGTGCGTCACGAAGCTTGACCGGCCAACTCGACCGCTCGCGCGCTGTTACCGGCATCGACGACATTCATCGCGGACTCGCGTCGGGAATTGGCCCTTATAGCGGACGAGGAATAGTTGCCGGAATCTGTGACGTGGGCATCGACCCAAACCATATCGCATTCCGAGACCCCGTCACAGGTCAAAACCGCATCAATCACATAGTTAGTTACCACGAGAGCGAGGGTCGCCGCGACGTCATCACCCCCGACAAATATGAAACGTGGGCAACTGACTCGGCAACGGTCTTTCATGCAACTCATGTTGCAGGCATTTTTGCCGGGAGTTATTTCGAGAACGGTCTCCAAGGCATCGCCCCCGAGGCCGAACTTGTTGTCACCGTGTCGGAACTCTCTGACGTCGGTATACTTGCCGGTGCCGAAGATGTCATCTCCTACGCTCGTGAAACCGGGCGCCCGGCGGTCATCAACATGTCGCTTGGTTCATACCTTGGGCCCCACGACGGCACTACGCTATTCAACCGTTATTTATCTCTGCTTGGCGAGGAGGCAGTCATCTGTCTGGCGGCAGGCAACGAGGGTAGCCGAAACAATTCGGTCGTCTACACCGTCCCGGAGTCGGGTCGCGAGGCGGTCGTTACGCTTTGTGGCAACGACTGGGTGCACTTTAATTTGAATGGATATGTTGACGTGTGGAGCGATACTGACGAACCGATTGAACTGACGCTCGGTGTAGTTTCCTCGGCATCACGCTCGCTCATTGACCGCGTGGCCAGAATCGAAATTATCGAGGGCGAACTCTGCGGCATAACGACCGACGAGGACGACTGTGGCATGTCGCCCTATATTAAATATGTGCCTGAACTTTCGCAATATTTTCAGGGGGCGATATTGGCCGTCGGCGAGGTGAACCCCTACAACAACCGTTATAACGTCACGTTGCTCGTCAGCACCCATAGTGACGCCGAGTCACCCCAAGGTCCTTGGGCCCTTTTCCATCCAGCGCTCATTGTTGGCGGCGATAAAGGCCGGCAAATCAACGTGTTTTCCGACAGCCAGCGCATCCTTTTCTACAGCATTCCCGGCGAAGTGACCCCCGGCTCGACGATGAGCATCAGCGACCTTGCAACGGGATATAACGTCATCGCGGTCGGGATGAGCACTACACGCTCTGAAGTTACCACGCTCGATGGCGTCACCACCGTTTATCCCAATTATGTTGACAACACGGTCAACCAATCGTCAAGTTATGGCACCCTCGGCGACGGCCGCGTGTTGCCTCACGTCGTTGCCCCCGGTGCAACGATTATATCGGCAATGTCGACACCTTATCTACAGCGCTACCCCGAGGCGCTCGCCGGCATGGTTGACCGCACGGTCAAAGACGGCCGCGAATGGTACTGGGTCAACGAGAGCGGCACATCGATGGCTACACCGTTCACGGCAGGCACAATCGCCCTTTGGCTCGAAGCCGTGCCGTCGCTCGACGTTGACGACGTGATTGATGTTTTGTTGAATACCAACGATATAAACCCCATTGACCCATCCAACCCCCGCCACGGTCGCGGATGGCTCCAACCTGTTGAAGGCCTCAAATATCTACTCGCCAACTACAGTGCCGGCGTGACCGATGTCGATGTGCCGACATCCCCTATAATAATAGGTGGCAATCGCGTGGACATCCTCGCGCCCGATGCGCTTCCGGCCTCGGTCAATCTTTATGACAGCACAGGTCGCCGGGTTGACTCTGAGTTGATAACATCTACGGCCACGACAACGATTGGCGACAACCTACCGGCAGGGATTTATATCGTGACCGTCACTCCCGCCGGCGGCTATCGCGCAATGTCGGCCAAACTTGCCGTCAGCCCGAAATAATTCTTGGCGAAATCACAATCTTTTGCTCTTTCGGCTCATCGGTAACTACCCGGTTCTCGCGGTTTTGCTTATCGGGATGGCCGTTGACAAGGTCGCTCAATCCACCTCCCTCAGAGGCGACTCTCAACCGAGCCGACGGACCGAGATTTTCGTTGATGGTGTCGAGTGTTTTCATCAATCGGCCGCGACGTTCAATGTCGCGCGGGTCGGCAAACATTGAATGTATCACGCCGCTGCGGTGAACAATCTTGGTAATCGTGACCCCCGCTTTTTTGTATCCAAGTCCCTGACGGAAAATCTCTTTCATCGCCTTGACGGCCTCGTCGGCGATGGCCATTGTGTCGTCGGTGGCATCGGCAAGACGGCGAACGGTCGTGTTGAAATATTGCGGCTCGCGCTCGTGATAGCGGTTGGTCATAATGAATACCGACAGTTCGGTGGCAAAACATTTCTGCCCACGCAACTTGCGCCCCAGTATTGACGCAAAAGCGACCGTTGCCTGACGAATTGACTCCCAGTCATAGACATCGCGGGCAAACGTGCGCGACGACGTAATCGTCTTGCGCTCAGGCATATCCTCGCGGGCGATGCAGGGCTGGCCATGCAGTTCGCGCCACGTGCGCTCGCCAACGATTGAAAACATACCCTTTATCTGCTCAATCGACAGATCGGTAAACTGGGCCGCGGTCATGATGCCGTGTTCCTCAAGGCGGCGGCGATGACGTCGGCCGATGCCCCATACGTCGCCTATCTCGGTCAATTCCAGAGCTTTGCGTGCTTTCTCGGGTGTGTCGATAACACAGGCACCCTTGTATCCGGGATATTTCTTGGCAAAACGGGCGGCAATCTTGGCCAGCGTCTTTGTCGGCGCAAAGCCAACCGATACCGGGATACCGGTGTCGCGCTTGACCTTTTTGACGATATAGCGGCCAAGGTCATCGTAGTCGCTCGTCACGTTGCGAAATGAGATAAAAGCCTCGTCGATTGAATAGACCTCAATATCGTCGGCAATAGCCGCAAGCGTTGCCATTACTCGTGCCGACATATCCCCATAGAATCGATGATTGCCCGATATAGTCACCACGCCGGCGCGCTTGACAATGTCGGCAACCTTAAACAGTGGGTCACCGCGTTTCAGACCGAGCGCCTTGGCCTCGTTGGACAGCGCAACCATGCACCCGTCATTGTTGGAAAGAACAACCACGGGACGACCGTTCAGTTCGGGGCGAAATACCCGTTCACACGACACGAAAAAGTTATTGCAGTCAATGAGTCCAACCATCTTCTTAAGTAGCAGTTAGTAGATATTGGTTATTCACCCGAAGACAAACCGTCTATCCGACTCATTCAATATCAAATTCATTATTTATATTTAAATGTGTCGACGTGGGCGTCGATTGGCCTTGATGGTATGAGTTACGATGCCCCACACGGTGAAATCATCGTCGGCTTCAACTACTATCGGCTCATAGTGTTGATTGGACGGCATCAGGGTGATGCTCCCCTTGCTGATTAGGATGCGCTTGAGGGTGAATTCGCCGTCAAGACAGCAAACGGCAAGGTCGCCATCTTCGGGCTCGAGCGAGCGGTCGACAACAAGCATATCGTTTTCCTCGATACCCTCGTCAATCATCGAGTCGCCTACAACGCGAGCATAGAACGTCGACGTCGGGTGGCTGACGAGATGTTTGTTAAGGTCAAGAGTATCAGAGATATAATCTTCGGCCGGCGAGGGAAAACCGGCTTTGATACCCCCGTCGGCATACAACAACTCGAGGTCGGTCGACAAGTCGGGTTTTATAAAGTCAAGTTTCAATCGCGGTTTAGGGTGTCCTGTCATATATGCTTATTCCTTCAAGAATTTCAAACGCGCGGTCGCGACCGGCATTTACAAGGTTTGTGTAATGTACATCAGAGTTTACAACGAGCGGTATGCCGGCTCGGCGCAGTGCCGGCCACAGCGAGGCGTCGGGGAAGAAGCGCCCGCGCTTGTCGATTGCCTTGGTGTTTATCTCGGCAACAATCCCGGCGGCGGCAATGCAGTCAATCAGGCGATTAACGCGGCGCTGATACAGTACCGACTCGGCCAGACGTTTGTCAAACTCGATGCCGTTCATGATTATCTTATCAAAATGGCCGATAATATCCAGACCGCCGGAAGCAATCATCGCCTCAGAGGCGTCAAAGAACGCGTTGACACCATCCTCGATGTCACCGCCAAATTCGCGCTCCATGTTGTCGAGAAATCTCGCCGCGCTCCCGTCGATGTCAATCATTCGACCATCCCGCTTGGACGGGATGAAGTGGACCGAGCCGATGCGATAATCAAGCGGTAAGGTGTTAAAATAGGGAATGGCAGGTC
>JAFLTK010000091.1 GCA_022511505.1 Muribaculaceae bacterium | reverse complement strand
TTCAGGTCGATGTAGAAAACTTCGACAACGAAGTCGAAAGCTACGAAATAGAGGCTGAAAGCGCAGCCGAGGCAGCCGAGATCGCTGAAAGCCGTTTCCAGGGCGATGTCTACAACATGAATATTTACGATATGGGTTACTAATCCTCGACCCATCGACAGTACAAGCAGCTCCTTAGGGAGCTGTTCTTGTGTTCACAAGAGGTCAACCGTTTGGCTCCTTTATCTGTCCGGCACCGCCGGGGAGTCAGTTTTGCCAACAGCTCTGCCGGCTTTATGGCGGTTCACTGGTCGTGACATCCGGGAAAACCGACTTAATCTTTTCCGCACAATGTCGGCAAGCCTCGAACGATGAGCCGTTCTGCAGCGGTCCACTTTCGTGGCATCCGGGTTGCCGACTACTCTAACACCCGTCACCGCATCCTTCCTGTCGCAGTTGTCAACAGCCGTGTCGGCTTTTTGACCGTCCCCTTTCGGGGCATGCGGGAACTGCGACTCCATTGAAACCCCACACGTCGGCAAGCCTCGAACGACGGGCCGTTCTCCGGCGGTCCACTTGCGTGGCATCCGAGTTGCCGACTACTCCAACACCCGTCTCCGCATCCTTCTTGTCGCAGTTGTCAACAGCCATGTCGGCATTATGACCGTCCCCTGCCGGGGCATGCGGGAACTGCGATACACTCCATCTTCTCCACAATGTCGGCAAGCCTCGAACGACGGGCCGTTCTCCGGCGGTCCACTTGCGTGGCATCCGAGTTGCCGACTACTCCAACACCCGTCTCCGCATCCTTCTTGTCGCAGTTGTCAACAGCCATGTCGGCCTTATGACCGTCCCCTGCCGGGGCATGCGGGAACTGCGACACACTCCATCTTCTCCACAATGTCGGCAAGCCTCGAACGAGGGGCCGTTCTCAGGCGGTCCACTCGCGTGGCATCCGGGTTGCCGACACTCCAACACCCGTCACTCCATCCACCGACAGCGAGCCCGAGCCCTCGAGTGATGCGCGGTGATAATCAGAAATCGGTGTTTTCTGTGTCTCGGTCGCGACCGCTCTTTATTCCGTGGGTATATTCGTATTGTCTATTCTGCCGTCCGGCTATCGGGCCACCTCGCTTTGCGTCTTTGTCTGCGGTGGCCTCTGATAACCTCGGCCTTTGTCGGTGATTGTATTTTGCTTGCTTTGTCGTAAGGGGGTAGAAAAAAGGAGGGAGCGAGGGCGGAAGTGACTGCGTCTTCTTCGCCATCCTCGACTTTATGCCGTCTCCACGTTTTGGCGATTATGGCTGTGGTATCGGTATTGCTTTGGCATGGTGCTATTTAGCGGTATCGGCCATTGGCTTTGGTCTTGCTTGGGGCACGTTTCTCTTTAACGGGGTCGGACATCCTCTTTACATGACGTTTATAATCGGCCGAAACTATTCATGGTTGCACAATGCGCTTGGAGTGTGGACGCTATCGGGACTTGGCGCGGTAAGCAGACTATTAAGTGTGTGGTTAGGTTTGCTTGATGTTTCTTGTTTTCAACTCGCCATTGTCGTTTCTTTTTTGAGGTAGAGCCGGGCACTTATTTTTACGACCGCGAAGTTAGGGCGCCAACTCGACTGCCCTCTCGGGCCCCTGACGGCTCTCTAAAACCGGCTCGCGCCTATTCATCTGACAATTTTATAAAAAATTTCGTCGTGCCTATAAATTTTTGACCGGGCCGAGGCCCTTAAAATTCTCAATGAATTTTTGTTCGGTCTCAAACAGCTTCCCATTTCTTGCGGTGTAAAAATTAAGAGCCTCGGCTCTATTGTTTAACCTCAAAAACTTCACTATCATGGCTAACGAAACTATCTCTTCAGCAAACCTCACCGCAGTTAATGACGCTGCTAACGTCGCTCAGGCCCCTAACGCTATCACTCCTAAGCTCATTGTGTTTCAAATGAAGTTCGGCCGCTATTACGTGCATTTCAAGGGGGTCCCGCCCCGCGAGAACGTCGGTTGCCCTTGCAAGACCGCCAAGAGCGCTATCCGTTATATGCACTTGCTCAAAGCCCGATACGGAGCCGTCATATCTCAAAACTGCTACGACCGTCTTCAGTTCGAGGCTGCGAAAGAGGCGTGAGCCTCTTTCGCCTCTCTCCTCTCTTTTTTCTTACCTTTTAATCCCTTACGACTATGCAACTTTTTAAATACAAATGTTTCACCGACAAAGGCTCATGGGCTTTCGAGGCCGAAAACAATACAGACGCTATGCGACGGGCCCTCTACCTCTGTTGGCGCGACGGCGAGAAGTTTGACCGTATCGAATACACTGACCACGGTAGATGCTACTGCTTGCGCATCGCTTGTGTCGACATGAAAACTCTCGATTTCTGCTCGATTATCTCTTGACCGCACATTCTCTCTCCTGCGGCGGGGCCTCGGCCTCGCCTTTTTCGGTGTCTTTTCGTTAAACTCCGTTTAACGATACCTTTGCCGAAAAACACCCACACCCTATGCTTCGCATCTTCTCTCAAAACGACACCGTTATCCCATCTTGCCGACTCGACAACGTCTTCATATTCTCGGACGCTGACGCCGTGGACGTGACTATCGCCGCAGACGGCACAAACATCCTCCGCTCTCGGTACTTCCTGACGGACAACACCGTCTCCATCTCAAATCTGCGAGAACTAATCGAACTTTACATCCGCGAAAACACCGACAACAACATTGTCTCGGTTTTTATCTCTGCATCAACTTCTAACGAGGAGGCCGATACCGACCTCAAAGTTATGTACTGCGACCGCGATATTGGTAATGTTGACTTCGCCGCTTGGCTCAATCAAAATTTCCTCTCGGTCGCGCCGTTCCATCGCGTCGCTCCATCCGACGTGGTCCGCCTCTCATGGTACTCGGAAGATGCCGATACAGGACCGGTCTCTATTCTGTTCAAATACTTCAACTCTGACGGTATCCTCGACTGCGACGAATACTTTGATTCTTTCTCCGGTGAGGTCGGCGAGGTCATCAATTACGACTTCTTCGTCAAAGAATGGATTGACAGCATGTTAAGCCCCGTGCAGACTCTCGTCTCTGTTACTCTCCGTGTCGGCGACCGCTCCGTTACTCTGTTCGTGGACCAATCGCTAAACTCCGCGCGGCGCTTTGCTTTCCGCAATTGTTTCAATATCGTCGAGACGCTGCCTATCCTTTGCACCACAATCGCCAAGGCCACTTCTGACCGCTCGATTGCTTCGGTGGGCCGGTCTGCTCTGTTCTACGATGTCAAAAATGCCATCTCTTACGACACCGAAACGGCTCCGCTTTCCGTCGATGAATGTATCCTTATTGAGCAACTTTGCCTTTCGCACAAGGTCAAGATTATTTGGGACGACTCCACCGAATCGGACTTCGACGCTCTCCCGGAGATTCTGATTACCGACTTCACTTGTGAAATTTCCGACTCCCTACACTCTCTTAACCGTGTCAAGTTTACTTGGCAGTTTGCTGACTCATGCCCCAAGTTCTCTCTCCCTCCAACTCCGGGCATTTTCAGCGACACCTACAACCCGGTCTTCTCCTAACTAATATCTATTCACTATTTGGGCGTTCCGGCTCCCGCCGTCGGGCTAACGTGAACGGAGCCCAAGGTCTCCGCCGTTCGGCTTATATCCCTAACGCGTTCTCCATCGCCTCAATAACAACACCAACAACATCAACAACAATAACAACAGTAACCATGAACTCCGTTCATATATCCACCGCTCGCCACATCCTTAACTCCGGCGACCCCGTCGATATTTCTGTATGGAAATCCGACGGGTCTATCCTCGAACTCCGAAACGTCATTTCGCTGCGATATGACTTTTACGGTGGGTGGCGGAATGTCAAAATACTTTCGTCGGGCGAATTTCGCAAAATCCGCGAAGTGTGTATTTTTCGCGTCAACGATTGTGAGGTCTTTTTGTAATTACTATGGTCAGTATTTATCAAAATATTCTTATCTTTGCTGACATTTATATTTAAACTTCCTTAGAAATGAAAAAATTAATTTCCCTGCTATTATTTGTGTTATCTTGCGTTAGCGTAAATGCACAAGACGTTTGGCAGCCTGACACAGTAATATCTGCTCAGGACAAAACTCCGGAACAGATTTTAATTTGTTCTTCTCAATGGGCTGCTACTACTTTTGCTCAATTATCACCTACCATTAGTTCAGATGATAATTCTGTTGTAATATTGCTCAATATCCCATTCAAAATTAACAACATGACATGGGCAGCTGGAAGCGGATACATCACAGGACAAATTAAAATTCAGGCTCGTGACGGTCGCTTCAAAGTAACTCTTTCAAACTTCAACCATTTTTCTACAAGTACGCAATCTCCAGACTGGTGGAGTATGGGATTAATTTTAGAAAGTACTCCCGAACAATATCAAAAAGGATTGAAATGGAAACAAAAAAGAGAAGTTTACAAGCGAGTCCTGGAAGATCTCAATGAATTTAAGGAATTCGTATTTACTTCAGCAGCAACTCAAATTCCTAATTGTTCGCCTAAAGAAGAAGAAGACTGGTAATTAGTTGTCTTTTCGCATCCTATACTGAGTCCATATCTTTGCTGAAAAAAGCAAGATATGGACTCTTTAAATTTCAATTCAGTTGAGAACGTGCCGGGATTCGAGTGCCGCGCAGCGTTCACCGTTAACTCCGCGACCGTGTTCAAGGAGGATGTCGATATCGTCCCGACTATCGTCGATGAAACGTTGTCTTACATCCCATGGGGTGGCGACAACCAACTCCCTTACAACATAATCGCCCTTATCGAAAGGGACGAAACGCTCGCGACGTGTCAGGTATTCAACGCCGAGGTCTGTTTTGGCTCGGGATTGCGATATGACACATGTCTCGCGTCTACTGTCGTCCGCGATGAAATCGAGGACTTCCTACTTGACAACGACCTCGCCGCTTATTTCCTCGGTGTGTCGCAGGACTTCAAGCACTTT
>JAFLTK010000090.1 GCA_022511505.1 Muribaculaceae bacterium | reverse complement strand
TACACATCTGTTTCAGTTCGTCGGGTTCAAGCGACGCGCGATGGTCGGGACCCTCCATGTTGCGGTCGAGGGTGAAATGTTTCTCGATAACGCTGGCTCCCATGGCTACTGCCGCAACAGGCACCTCGATGCCGAGGGTATGGTCGCTATACCCAACAGCCCCGACGCCGAGCGTTTCAAGCGATTTCATCGCGTTTAGGTTGACGTCACTGTAAGGCGTGGGATACTGAGTATTGCAGTGCAACAAGATAATATCGCGGCGGTTGATGCCGCCCTGTTCGAGCACCTCGACTGCGCGTTCAACCTCGTCAAGAGTGCTCATGCCGGTCGAGAGTATCACGTGGCCTCCCTTGCCGGCTATCTGTCTGAGATAAGGGAGATTAGTAACCTCGCCACTGGGAATTTTCCAGTAGTCCATACCAATCTCGGCAAGAGTCTCGATTGAAACCGCGTCAAAGGGCGTACTCATGAAGCCGATACCCTCGCGGCGACACTCCTCGGCGAGCCCGGCGTAGGCTTCGAGCGGCAGATGGATGGCGCGGCACATCTCGAGTTGGCTGTCGGCGTCGCCGGTTGTCTCTTTCTGATACTCGGCTTTAGGCGCGTAGGTCGAGATAACGAGTTCGGGAATGGCGGTTTGAAACTTGACATAATCGGCCCCGGCCTCGCGCGCCACCTTAATCATTTGGCGTGCAAGATTGATATCGCCGTTGTGGTTGACGCCTGCTTCTGCTATGATTATAACCTTTTTCATTTACTGGCGGCGACCGTTAACAAAGACTACCTCCTGCTGATAGCGAGTTATGAATGTTCCGGGAATGATTTCATCACACGGCTCGGTGCCGATACCGAGGGCGTCGGCAATGATATATCGCGGGATGTCGGCATGGGCGTGGACCGAGGCGACGACTCCGCCACCAAGTCGCGGATTTATCTCCATAATCATCGGCTTGAAATCGGTCTCCAACTTGTCGACGATAAACTGGACGGTTACGGCTCCGCGCAAGTCGAGCGCCTTGAGGGCCTGGACTGTAAGGTTGACAATGTCGGGCGACTCGACGGTGACGGTCGTAGTAACCTCGCCACCGCTGACCTCGCCGCGGCGTCGCGGGCTGACGACCTTTATCTCGCCGTTCATGGCCACATAGCAGTCGACGGTATATTCCTCGGCATTGGCTATATATCGCTGAACGAGATGGGACGGGCGTGAGGCGATGTAGGGGCGCAACTCCTCGGTCGAGTGGATAATGACAATGCCCTGAGATGCAGAGCCATGGCGTGGCTTGGCAATAACGGGGAACACGGGCTCGCCACCGGGGCCGGGTATCAACTCGGGGCGTGGCAAGCCAGCACGCTGAAACGCCTGGTCGGCTGCAATTTTGTCAAACATCGTTTCGACTCCCTCGGTCGAGCCGACGGGTACAAAGACGTCGCCGTAGGTGTCGCGATAGCGTGCAGCCACACCAATCGCTGGGTCGACAAACGGAATGATGATATCGATGCTGCGGTCAATAACCGTGTCGTGGATGTGCTCCAATATTCCCTCGTCGGCCCAACGCAAACCCTCGATGACCGGGCCCTCGATGGCTATGGGCACCTTGGTGTCAAGTTCGTATGAGAAAATACCGATGTCGACTCCCAGTTCGCGTCCCGCCGATTTCAGCATTCGGGCGATAGAGACGCGCTTTGAGCCACCCAAAAACAATATGTTCAGTCGTTTAGCCTTGTCTTCCATGTTATCGGTTATATATGTCGTGCTTATATTTTGCTAAATTTGCGCTGTCGCTAAACCAGTCGATGGTTTCCTGTAATCCTTGCTCGAGAGTGTAGTGCGGTTGCCAGTCGGTCAAGGTGGTTATCAGCGTGTTGTCGCCACATAGGCGGAACACCTCGCTTTTGCCCGGGCGCATGCGCGCGGGGTCCTGTACCCATTCGACGTCGGCATCCATCAGTCGAGCGATGGTCTTGAGGGTCTGTTCCATTGAGACTTCGGTCCCGGTGGCTATATTGATGTCGCGGCCTGCTACGAGCGACAGTTCTGCCGTTCCAAGCGCCTGAAAACCGGCAACAGTATCGGCCACATAGTTGAAATCGCGAGTGGGAGTCAAGTCACCAACCTTGATTGTCCTCTCGCCGGCTGCAATTTGGGAAATAATCGTTGGTATAATCGCACGTGCGCTCTGGCGCGGCCCGTAGGTGTTAAACGGGCGGGCAATCACCACCGGCAGGTCAAACGCGTTATAGAAACTCTGAGCGATGGCGTCCGCACCGATTTTTGTGGCCGAGTAGGGCGACTGAGGTTGACGCGGATGTTGCTCGTCGATAGGGACATAGCGTGCCGTGCCATAGACCTCGCTGGTTGATGTCACTATCACGCGAGAGACATTGTTGTCACGCGCAGCCTGACAGATGTTGAGCGTGCCCTTGATGTTGGTGTCAATATAACTATCGGGCGCAACGTAACTATAGGGTATCGCAATCAGCGCTGCCAGGTGGTAGATGGTGTCAACACCCTCGGCAGCGTGGCGGCAGAAAGCCGGGTCCCGAACATCGCCGGTGATGATTTCAAGGCCCTCGTCTCTTCGATTGTCAAGCCAACCCCATGAGTTAAACGAGTTGTATTGACACAGGGCACGGACCTCCGTCCCCTCTTTCAATAAGAGGTCGGTCAGATGGCTGCCAATAAAGCCGTCGGCTCCGGTTACAAGAACTTTCTTTCCCATGGTGGTAGTTGGTTGATTATCAGTAGATTTTACTTAGTCGGTAGGTAAGTGTCTGACTCTCGGGAGTCACGGCGGTCAACGTCATCGTGCGTCCGGGATTGTCACCAATTTTGAACGCAATCTCGATGGGCGTTTTAAGGTGCATTGCCGGCGGAAGGCCAAGTTCACCGGTTCCGGGAGCGAGCGCGTCGCTGCGGTGGGTATAGTCGAGGGTCAGGATGTCGCCTTGGCGTGTCCATGTTCCGAAGTAGTTTTCACGCTGATGATAGTCGAGCAGGACGCTGATTTCGATGATGTTATTCTGGAACGCCCAGGTGATATTACCGTTATATGTCGTGTCGTCAACGCCGTCAACCTCGATAGCGTCAAGGCGCCAGTAGCCACTGAGGAAGCCGATGTCGCCGTTATTGGTGGTGCATCCGGCAATGGCAAGCATCGCCAGCACGATTATGGGATATAAAAGTTTCTTCATCATCGTTTTTTCAAATTAAAGTTGGTGTTGTAAGAAACTTTGACCATAGCGCCAAACGTGCTACCGGGCATTGTGCCATTGTCGAGTTCAACCGATGCTCCAACATTCAACCCATTAATCCATGGCGTCCTGTATGTCACCTCGGCCATGACAGCCGTCAAGTGTATCGGTTTGAGCAACATGATTTTAGCGTTACCGTAGGCCACACGATAACCGCCTTTCAGCATCCACCCGACGCGGGGCGACAGCCGGCCCTCGCAGGCTATGTGGACGCCGCGCATACGATTTCCAATGTAGCCGGTATAGCCGTCGATGTTAAACGCCGGTGCCATCAGCATCGGCGAGCCTATCGAGAGGCCATAATTGGCATAACTATTATAATAGACATTATTGTAGTAATCGTCGGCACCGGTTGCCTCGGTGGGGATATCTATGCCCGGGCGGTCACCGGGTGCAAAGTGGATGGGACCGCTTTGGTTGGTCATATCGATATATTCAACAACGGCCGCATCGAGCAGATTGCCCGTTGTTGCCGCGACATACTCGATGCCCCAAAGTCCGTCCCAGCCGTTGCGACGACCTATAGCCGAACCGTCCTCCCAGGGCCATGAAAAACGAGCCTTGATGCAATCGCCGTTTTTCAGTCGGTAGCGCGCCTCTAAATCCCAGGTGCCAAGGTGGTTGCCGTCATAGAAATCCTCGCTTGCCGATGGAGTGGGTATCAGCATTCGCGCCAAGTCCCATGCCTTGACCTTTCGCTTGTCATAGCGCGTCACCTCCCCGCGAGTGTAGAATCGTGTCCATCCGCCAAAGGTCGCGGCGGCTTGCATACCGACGGTGACCGAGAACGGTTGCGATGGTTTGGTTCTGAAATAGCACCTTTTATAATTGTACCACTCGCCGCCGGCAATATGGCGGTTAAAGCGGTTGCCAAAGTCACTCCACCAGTCGCTGTCGAGCATTTTGCCATAAAATACTTCGCCCTGAATCTGAACCCAGCCGTTGGTAAACGGGATATTCTGGAAATCGATAAATCCGATGCGTCCGCCCGGAATTGGACACGCGTTGCCCGAAGCAACAAGGTCGCCCGACGATAGTCGTTCGTGACCCATGGCCGGAATTACCTCTTTCATGCCGGCTTCAAGGAACACGCCGCGCCATTTGACGGCCCCAAACAACTGCTGAACCCGTGCCCGCGCCGGATGAATCGACGTCGTCGTCCACTGTTGAGTTACCCCGTCATAGCGGCCATAGTCAATACCGCTTGCAAAGTCGGCAATCAAGTCGACACCGGCAGCCCAACTGAACCGCTTATCAAGGTTTAACCCGCTGATTGCCATCGCTTCAAGTTGAACGTTGCCCGACGACACAAACCGTCCGCCGGCAAGCGACCCTTGATAAAACGGAACAAAATCGCCACCGGCCGCACCGGCGGTCAACGCGCCGGCGACCGCAACATTGTCGTCGGCAACGGCAAATGTCGAGCCGCCCATTGCCATGACGACAACGGCGACAACAACACGTGCTATCTTGAGAAAGATCGGTTTCACGACTGCAAAGATAATAAATTTTGAGAAATTAACATCGTCCTTCATTTTTTTGACCGAACGCCCAACCCAAAATCCGCTATATATGCAATTGAACAATTTGATGCGGTGGACTTTTGCCTCAGATACAAAAAACATGCGCGTCAATCGAGTAGGTAGGGAAACAAATAAGTTTTCCCGCCTATTTTGTTTCCTTCCCTCTCACACCACCGTACGTGCCGTTCGGCATACGG
>JAFLTK010000089.1 GCA_022511505.1 Muribaculaceae bacterium | reverse complement strand
GGTGGCCGGCCTCATCTGCCAACACTATGCAATGCCTATGGTCGAGGCCTACGACCTTTGCGTCTCAGACCTTATTAACCTCGCCGGCCAATACAACACGACCTATAAAGCCGTCAACTTCGTGATATTCATCTTCTTGTTTATCGCATTGCTGACGCTCAATCTCGTTGTCGGCTCATTCCTCCGCGTTAAACAACATCAACAATAATAACAACATCAATGTTACCATCCGACCCGTTTATGCTGCTCAGCGTAGTCAACACCAAACTGCGCGACGAGTTTGACAGCCTTAACGAACTATGCCGCTCGCTCGACGTAGACCGCGACGACATCGTCAACCCCCTGGCCGCCATCGGCTTTGTCTACAACCCCGTCCTCAACCAATTCAAATAAACCCCGAATCCAAAAACTAAGCCCCCAAAAATACCCGCGTTCATGTGGCGCGCTTTTTTTACTTTAAATTTGGCAAATATATATAATAGAATTATCTTTGCACTGAATATCAACATCATCTAAAGTTGTTGATTTGTTACATTTTGGTTATAGCGTTTACTGACGCTCTATCTTGATATTCGGAAATCTGGTAAATTTTCAATTCAAAGTCAAGATTGAGGCTGATAGTAGATGCCTATGTGTATGCTATTTCTGCAACATATTTTATTGATATGTTGCATTTAGGCATATAGCGTGAGGCTCTGCTCTTTGGCTCGTTTGATTTTGAAGGGCAATACCAGAGCCTCCGAATGTTGAATGAGTTGCAGAATGGCTTTCACGCTTTTATTATGTTTTCTCTATTCAGGAAGCCAATAGAGAACAATGAATCCAACATTATGCCCACTAAAGAGGAACTTTTGAATAATCTGTCTACTTTTGATGCAGATTATATTGTAGAGTTAATTAACGAGGGAAGACTCTCATTTTTTGAGGTAATTTCAAGCAAGCAATTAAGTCCGGAAATTAGTAAAGAAGTTGAACGGAAACTTTCAGAGAGAAATCAATCTGTAGACGACGCCACATCTCCCGTTGAAAAGAACAGTACCTCTTTACCTAAAGCCAAAGGAGATCTAAACAGCAATTTAAAATCAATTCTGAAGAGAATGTTTTCCTGTAAAGGACGAATCAATCGTGTCCAGTATCTCCTTTCAGTAGTTCTTTTTGTGGGTATATTGCTTCTGTCGGGGATTCTAACGATTCTATTTGTATTTATATTTGCCGCAATTGGGGCGGATCCTAAAAATTCTTACGTTAATTTTTCGCTTTATTGTTGTACAACACTATATCTTATTGTGTTTTTTGCAGATATTGTTTTTCTATACATGTCAGCCATTAAACGATTCCATGACACCAATCGTTCTGGATGGTTATTTGCCTTGTTACTTATTCCATTCTTGAATATAATCGCAGATATATATTTCTTCTTTATCTTGTTTTTCTCAAGGGGAGACGACTATGTTAATAATTATGGACCTGTTCCGGAACCCAATTATAAACATTGCTAAACCACCTTGAAACAAACGATTAGATAATTATTCGAGAAACCGAAAAGTGAAAAGGCGAAACGGAAGCTGTTGCAACCGTTTCGCCGGGGCAGGGTTAAATTAAGTTAGAATAGGGTTTCTATTCGGGTTTAATTTATTCCCATTCAATTGTTGCCGGGGGTTTAGACGAGATGTCATAACAAACTCGGTTAACACCCTTTACATGGTTTATAATGTCGTTAGATACCTGTGCCAAAAATTCGTAGGGCAGATGAGCCCAGTCGGCTGTCATAGCGTCGGTCGAGGTGACGGCTCTCAACGCGATTGCGCGCTCGTAGGTGCGCTCGTCGCCCATAACGCCCACACTCTGAACCGGTAGCAGGATTGCGCCTGCCTGCCAAACCTTGTCATAGAGCCCGTGGTCACGGAGTCCCTTGATGAAGATGTGGTCGGCCTCCTGAAGGATGGCAACCTTCTCGGGGGTGATATCGCCGAGGATACGCACTGCCAGGCCGGGACCGGGGAAAGGATGACGTGTAATCAGATGCTCGGGCATACCAAGCTGACGGCCAACGGCTCTTACCTCGTCTTTAAACAGCAAGCGGAGCGGTTCGCAAAGTTTGAGATTCATCTTCTCGGGCAGGCCGCCAACGTTGTGGTGGCTCTTGATGACGGTGCCGGTAATCGACAACGACTCGATACAGTCGGGATAGATTGTGCCTTGCGCCAACCATTTGATATCCTTCAGTTTGTGTGCCTCGCGGTCAAACGTGTCGATAAATCCTTTGCCAATAATCTTGCGCTTTTTCTCGGGCTCGGTTACACCGGCGAGAGCCGCGAAAAATTCAGCCGAAGCGTCAACTCCTATCACATTCAGACCAAGACACTCATAGTCGCGTAGAACTTCGGTAAACTCGTTCTTGCGCAACATGCCGTGGTCAACAAAAATACACGTCAAGTTGTGCCCTATTGCCTTGTTGAGCAACACTGCCGCCACCGACGAGTCAACGCCACCGCTCAAACCAAGCACAACCTTATCGTCGCCAAGTTGCTTGCGCAATGCCTCGACTGTCGTATCAATAAAAGAGGCAGCGCTCCAGTCGCGTTTTGCTTTACAGATGCCAACCGCAAAGTTGCGCAAAATCGTCATGCCACACTCGCTGTGATACACCTCGGGATGGAACTGAACGCCCCACGCCGCGCGTGACCCTACTCGATAGGCCGCGATGTCGACCTTTTCGGTCGACGCGATGCAAGTGAAATCATCGGGCAACGAGGTGATTGTATCACCGTGGCTCATCCAAACCTGTGCGCCGGGCTCGATGTCGGCCATCAGCGGGTCGCAGACGTTGACCTCGGTCAAGTGGGCGCGGACATACTCGCGCGAGGGTGCCGGTTCGACCGTGCCTCCGTTGCTATAGGCCATAAACTGTGCGCCATAACAGATACCAAGGACAGGTAACTCGGCGGGTATGGTTGTTAGGTCTATTTTGAAAGCCTCCTTGTCATAGACCGAAAACGGCGACCCCGACAAGATGACACCGATGGCATTGACCGCCGCGGGGTCGGGCATCTTGTTGTAGGGGTGGATTTCACAGTAGATGCCGAGCTCACGAATGCGGCGCGCAATCAACTGTGTGGTCTGTGACCCGAAGTCAAGTATTATTATCGTCTCCTGCATAACTTTCTCTTTTTTAACTGTTTTGATAGAGGTAACGCTTGATAGAGCGCTTGGGCGTCTTTTCAAACTCCTCGTTAAATAACTTGAAACGCGACAGTTGCGAGTAGCCGGGCAACTCTTTGTTAAGCGTTGCAAGGTTTTCCTGCATCATCGGGTGAATATCGGCTTCTTTCAACCCCTGGGCTGTCATCAACTCAATATCGGGATAAATCAGCGCCACCAGACGACCCTCCTGCTCAACGACAATCGACTCGCCGACGTATGGCATATTGTTAAGTTTTTGCTCAATCTCCTCGGGATAGATGTTCTGACCCGACGGACCGAGAATCATATTCTTGTCACGACCGCGGATATAGAGGAAACCTTCGTGGTCAATGTTGCAGATGTCGCCGGTGTTCATCCAGCCGTCTTTCATGATGGCATCGGTTGCCTCCTGATTCTTGAAGTAGCCCGCCATGACGTTGTCGCCTCGAGTCCAGAGCAAACCCGGAATCTCGGCAGGGTTGGGCGAATCGACCTTTATTTCCATGCGGTCAACAACGCGTCCACACGACCCAAGGCGGTTATCATGCCAGGGCGCGTAGGTTATCAGCGGCGCACACTCGGTCATGCCATAGCCGACGGTGTAGGGGAAGCCAATCTTGCGGAGGAATTGCTCGACATCCTTGTTCAATCCGGCGCCACCAATTATTATCTCTTGACACTGTCCGCCGAACGCGTCGGTCAACTTGGTCTTAATCTTAGCCAAAAGGCGGTCGTCGACAAACGGCACGTGCATCAATATCTTCATCAGCGGCTTCTCGAGCATCGGGAACACCTTGTTTTTGACAATTTTCTCGATGATGAGGGGCACGGTCACGATGATGCGCGGCTTGACGGTGTTAAACGCCTCGAGAATCACGCGCGGCGAGGGTACTCGCGTCAAGAAGCAAATTTGCACGCCCTTGATAAACGCTTGCAGGAAATCGACCGTGAGGCCATACATGTGGGCCATCGGCAACATAGACACAACCGAGTCGCCCTGCTTCAAATAGGGCAACATATCAATCGTGTACTGCAGATTGCTCCAGATGTTGCGCGAGGTCAGCATCACGCCCTTTGAGAAACCGGTCGAGCCTGATGTGTAGTTAATAAGCACAACCTCGTTTGGCTCGTCTTCATTAAATGAAACATCGTCGGCGGTGAAACGTTCGGGGAAACGGTGCCCGAAATATTCGTTCAGGTGGGCGCGGGCCTCGGTCAACTCATCGTTGCGCGACAGCAAAAGCGAGAAGTCATTTAACTTAATGACTCCCTCCAGATCTGGCATCGACGCCGGGTCGAGATTCTCCCAGATGGCCGCATCAACAATTAGAATCTTGGCCTCTGAGTGGTTGACAAGGTGATGTATATTGTCGGCTTTAAATTCGTGCAGAATGGGAACAGCGACAGCGCCGTAGGTCAGAATCGACAAAAACGACACGCCCCACTGAGAACAGTTTTTGCCACAAAGTGCTATCTTATCGCCCTTCTTCACTCCCGCGTGCTCATAAAGAAGGTGCAACTTGATAATCTTTCGAGCCACATCTTTATATTGGAACGACACGCCGTTGAAATCGGTCATCGACAGTCGCTCCCAATTTTCTTTAATCGCATTCTCAAATAATCTGTTCAGGCTTGTGGTTGATTGCATAAGTCGAAATAGATATTAACGCGCGGCAAAGCGCAGGGCTTTCCTTGACGTCTTCATTAATTCGCTTGCAAAGATATAAAAAATTATTTTTTAGTAGCACAATATGTTAAGTGTAAAGAAAAATTTAAGGATTAGTACAAATTATCAAAATGTTAAAAGTCTTTGACAAAGTTCCAAAGCTTTTTGGTAGAATG
>JAFLTK010000088.1 GCA_022511505.1 Muribaculaceae bacterium | reverse complement strand
GTATTAAAAATAATGACGAAGAATTAGCTTCTAATGGTTACGATGTCTTAAGAGGTAATTCATTGAGAGAGTTTAAGTTAGCTTGTGCTCACAATCCGCTTTACGAAGTTAACTTCGCAAAGAGCATCCCACAACTCGGTGTATTTAATTTTAGAGCGGTACTTAATATTGCCATGCTATTAAATCGGAGTGATAGAGCTAAAGAAGTAAGAAACCTAATCCTTGATATTGTTATTGATACTGTGAATAAACGTACGGGAGGTGCAACCAAATATATAAATCAACGAGATGAAGATTTTATTCATAACCTATTAACTAACGTAGACTTCCATCAAGAATTGGTTGATGCTCTTACGGATTGTGTTGATATGGGGCGGATTAAATATATTAGATACAATGATATGGTCTATAAAAGTATATTTAAGGAAAATGCAGATGAATACCGAAAAATTCTCCGACTTTCTAACGAAGAAGACGAAAGAATGACAATGTATAGTGAGGTGTTGGATCTTATTGCAAGTTATGAAGCGGGGTTTGCAGACGTAATTAGAAATGAGTTTAATCACCGCGGCAAGAAACTGTTATCTCCATTAGAAGTAGATGAATTATATAAAACCTTCGAATCTCAACGTTTATGGGTTCCTTTGATGAATAAGGCACGTTCAAAAATGGCAAGCCGTGATCTTTGTTTCAGAGATGCCCTGCATCAAAATTTGGTAGAGCATGTTGGAGCCGTTCCTCCGGAAGATTTTAATCGTTTTATTGGAGAAAGAAGTATGGCATTGAGTGAACGTATCCAACAGTATGAAGAAGCTCTTAAACGATTAAAAGAACGAAACTGATGTTTTATATAACTGCCGAACGAGCAATTGAAATCCACCAAGAAACAATTAAGAATAGTGGTGGTGGTGATTTAGGACAAATTAACATTGGCTATTTGTCTAGTTGTTTAGACCATATACAGAATGATGATTATTATCCTACATTTGAAGATAAATTAGTACATCTAATTTGGTCAATTAATAGAAATCATTCATTTTCAGATGGGAATAAACGATTATCTATTACCCTTGGGGCTGCTTTTCTATTGCTAAATGGATATATGTTTTGTGTGGGGAGGTTTATGGGTGAGATGGAAAATATAAGTTATCATCTTGCAGCAGGTAGGATATCAAAGGAATTGCTTCAAAAGTTAATACATTCATTTTTAGAAGGAGAATTAGATTTTAATGAGGAGCTAAAATTAGAATACTTGGAAGCATCATCAGAAGGTCAAATGGGATTTGACGAATGAGATAACCGATATTTATCAGCGTTAAAGTTGAGGTAGGAAATTGGGTCGGAAAAATTGATAATTTGGAGTGTAAAATTTATTTGCCGGTTGGTTTGTTTTGATTAACTTTGTGCATTGAAATAATTATGAGTATGAAATTTTCAAGATTATTAATTGTACTTTTGGCTATAGCGACTTGTGCGGCATGTGGTGGCAGTCGTTCTGCGAAGGATTTTTCACACGATGAGACTAATAGTGTGTATTTCTGGAAGACTGTTTTTGACCCTGACTCGGTTGACTATCAGATTTTAAAGGATCATGAGGTGGGGCGGGTTTACTTGCGCATGTTTGACGTTGACGTTAACGATGGTGCCGACCGCGGCGTGTATAAAACTGCACCGGTTGGGACGCTGAAAATTCCCGATGAGGCATATTCTGAATATCGCAAAAGATTGGGCGCTACGGCTTTTGTTCCTGTTGTTTATATAACACTCGATGCTCTTGAGGAATCAAATGGCAACGAGGGGCAACTGGCTCAAAATATCGTTGAGCGCGTAAAAAATATGTGTTCCTTCAACGATGTTCCAAATGTCGAGGGGCTGCAACTCGATTGTGACTGGACTGAGTCGACCGAGCCGTCATTTTTTGCGCTTTGTGACTCGGTCAGATACTTCCTTAACAAATCGGGTCTTGACTGGAATCTTAGTTCGACAATCAGGTTGCACCAACTCGCGCGTCAGGCGCCGCCGGTCGACTATGGTGTGCTAATGGTTTATAATACAGGTAATTTCAATGACCCCGATGAGGAAAATTCTATCATTACGCGCGAAAATGTTGAGCCTTACCTCAGATACCTCAGGGAATACCCGCTTCATCTCGACGTGGCCTATCCTACCTACTCATGGCAACTGTTGTTCAGAAACCGCCGGTTTGTAGGTTTGCTCAACGGGCTCGACCTGCAAGACACGGCAATGTTTGCCCGGCGTTCTCCTAATCAATATATTGTGTTAAAAGATTTCAGTTACAATAACAAAAGTATCTTTGAGGGCGACATCATAAAATTGGAAATATCTGATTATGATGAAATTATAGAAATAAAGAAACTTATTGAAACACGGCTGGAGGGACGCCCCCACAGCAATATTCTCTATCATCTCGATTCCCGAAACCTTTCTAAATACAGTAACGATGAACTCAACAATATTTTTGCGGTCGATAAGGCTAATTAGTATTATAGCCTTCTTAGGACTTGGTGCAAGCCGTGCCGACGCTTGCGGCCCGTATAACCCTATTATTCCGACGCCTAATTTCTTTTTCACCGACGCGACTGTTGGCCGTGTGGACAGCGACCGCCGGGAGAATCTGGGCCTGTGGCAGCAACTGACCTCTGACCAGATTCCTTTGGCCGACATTGAACAGGCTGTCTATAAAGACCCCTTGGACACCTATCAGGCGAACATATATGACCGCCGGCCGGTGTCAAATCTCTTTTACGCCTACTTGCGCAATTCAAATGACGACGAACTGATTGAATTTCTATCCTTCGCCAAGAGTCTCGAGGAAAAACGCGCCGAGATGGCATCGCCGTGGTACTACCCCTCGTCAAAAGACCGAAAAGAGGAAAAAGAGTGGTTCAAAAACTTTATCGAGACCGCCCGCAACTATAAAGGAACGCGGCTCAAGGACCGCTATGCGCTCCAGGCTGTCAGAGCCTATTTTGCTGAAGGTGAACTCGATAGTTGTATAAACTACTATGAAAAAGCCTTTGTCGATTTCCCGGACAGCAACCTTTTCAAGCGCATGGCCGCGGGCTATGCTGCCGGTTGCCTGGAGCGCAAAGGCAACCAAGACGCCGCCATTGAACTCTATGCCACGGCGGGCGATTTTGGCGCAATTGCCGCTATGCCTAAAGGTCTGGAATATATGGCCCGAGCGAACCCCGACAGCCCCGAGTTGATGGAATATATTGCCCACGCTTCGGGCGACACTGCCGCCTTCATGGCTATCGAACCGGTGGCACTGAATGTGCTCAAAGATGGCAAAACAACCCACCCGGCCGACTGGGAATTTATCCTCGCGTTTATCAACGGCGAATACAAAAATGACTACAAGACCGCTGCCACCCACATTTACCGTGCGATGGAGGGTCGCTTTTCGCGCGACGCGTTCGCCGACTATGCCCGCGCCTACCGTGCCAAGGTCGATGCCGCCAATGGCAATACCACCAGCCTCTTGGACGACCTAAAATGGTTTGAAACAAAAATCAACCTGACCGACCCGGGCGCTAAAGAGTGGAACCGACGCATGCAAAACATCGTGTTTATCAACTGGATACCAACGCTGTGGAAAAAAGGCGACTATGCGACGGCAATACTCCTATGCGGTTATGCCGACAACCTGCTCAACACCCAAAAGAAATTCTACTGCGAGGACTTTGACCGCAACTATGAGTATAACCCCAATCAACCAAATCAGAGCCAAACGCTCGCCCAAATGCGCGCCAGCACCCGCTATCGCAACACCGTCGACTACAGCAACCTCGCATTCCAGCTGATGGGCTCGCTCAACGCCGAGCAACTCATCGCCGCCAAAAAGCAAATATCTCAAAACACACCGCTTTACAGCCTCCTGCGTCAGCGCGCCCGCATCGATGACCCATACTGGGATGAACTTATCGGCACGCTCGCCCTGCGCGAAGAAAACTATGACCTCGCGATGGAATACCTTGGCCGCGTCCCCAACATGTATCAATGGACAATGAACATCTACAAAGAAAAAGACCTCAACCGCGACCCGTTCAAGGCCTACCCATCAAGATGGGAAAAACACAAATATGATGGCCACACCTGGGAAAGCGAATCGCGCTCCTATCGCGCACCCCTCGCGACGATGGACAACGCCAAATATAACTTTGCCAAGCAGATGGCCCAATACAAGCAGCAGATGACCGACGGCAAGACGGCCGACGAGCGCGGCCTCGCCCGGTTGAAATATGCCATAGGTCGCCGCAACTCGTTTGAAGAATGTTGGGCCCTGACCCAATACTGGCGAGGCTATACCGACTATCGCTTTACGCCCCAACTCCAATATTGGAACAATAACGACGATGCAACTCGCCTCTATGATTTCCTCTATGACTATGAAACCAAAGTGGGCCACAAAACCATCTGGGCAAAATACAACAAAGAGGAACGCGCAGCCCTTAAAATGCTTCAAACCCCCGAAGCCCGCGCCGAGGCCCAGTACCTCCTTGGCAACCTCGCCACCGTCATCAAGAAATACCCCGACACACCAACCGCCGCCATGATCAAAACCTCCTGCGACAACTGGCGCTCCTGGCTGTAACCTCCCTGCCGTGGCTCAGCATATCGTTGACACTTTTGTATCAGCACATCGTTTACATATCCGTATGATTTTCAACACTCAACCGTCGCAAAGTTATGTACCACGTAGGATACACAAGAGTATAAAAACTGCTACGCAGGCTCTTGTGTATCCTACGTGGTACATGTGTATTTTGCTGTGGTTGAGGTCGAAAAATAAATGTCCCATTTCTAAGGCGGTCAAAAAGTGTCAACGATCATCTGTAATCGTTAAAAATTTTAGTGCCAAGCAAGCATTCTCCTTTAATTGAGTTTAATTGTTTAATTGAGTAGAAAAATCTTCAAAAATTTGCACAATTAAAAAAAGCGCCTTAATTTTGCACTGCAAAAGAAACGAAAGCCCAGGTGGCGGAATGGTAGACGCGCTCGTTTCAGGTGCGAGTGCTGCG
>JAFLTK010000232.1 GCA_022511505.1 Muribaculaceae bacterium | reverse complement strand
GGTAGAAAAATTTAGTTTTTTGCGGGGTCGTAGGTTCAGTTTGCGACCAACACATGCGATATACTTGTCAGAGAAGTCATTGAAATTGGACTTTTTAGGGATATACTGACGAATCAGTTTATTGGCATGCTCGACAGCTCCTTTCTGCCAAGAGCAGTAAGAGTCAGCAAAATATACTGTAACGCCGAGTTTTTTTGTGATTGTCAAATGATCGGCAAACTCGCTGCCGTTGTCGGTAGTGATAGATTTGATAGTCTTTCGATAAGGATATAGCAACCTTATTACCGCCTCTGCAAGCGGTTCTGACTTTTTGCCGAACTTGAGTCGTTCAGTAAGTGTAAAGTTTGTCATGCGTTCCAAGAGAACGAGGATGGCATGCTGGGCCCCATCCACAATCAGGTCCATCTCCCAGTCACCAAATCGAGTGCCGTTGGCCTCAGGTGGTCGCTGATGGATACTGGTGCGATTGGCGATGTTTGTCGCCTTTGTTGGTTTGGGTTCTTTCTTGGTCTTGCGCTTCATGTCCGGATGTCTCATATGCTTACGCAGTTCGCCGGTTGGATCTGCGTGTATGATGTTGTATATCGTTTGTATTGAGATAGATATGTCCTCCTTTGCGAGCACTCCTTTTATCTGCTCCGGCGACCATTGGTGGTCAATGATCATCTGTTTAATGCGCCAGACAAGCACTGGGTCGAGTTTGCGGTTTGAGGTCGTTCGCTCTCGCCGCTTCTTAGCCTTAGCGTCGGCTTTCTCCCATAAATAGTTACCCTTGTCGGTTGAGTTTCGCTTTATCTCACGACAGACTGTTGATGCACTACACCCTATAATCCGGGCGATTTCATTTCTCGATGTTTTTTTTTGCAGTAAGGCGAAAATTTGCGACCTTTGATGCGAGGTTAGTTGTTTATACATATTAGCAATACAAAAATAACTAATCTTTGGGAGACTTCGGTCTCCTTTCTTTTTATTTAAGTATTGCCAGTTGAAGTGTTAAAAAACCTTTAGCGGCCACTCCTCCCCCCGGGGGGAGGAGTGCACTTCGTTTTGGAAGCTGCGTTTCGCCCCTCTTGTCCCCTTTCGTCCCCGGGATAATACCCGCTTCGCGAACAAAATCAATGTCTTGCCGTGTTTCTTGCCCTCTCCGTTTTTGGCGGTTGTTGGCGGGATGTTTTGCGGTTTGGGTTTTATTGTTTAATTTTGCGACCATATAATGAGTGATGTAATGGATATATCAGTTGTGGTGCCTCTGTATAACGAGGCCGAGTCGTTGCCCGAACTGGCTGCGTGGATTGAACGTGTCATGACCGACAACGCCTTTAGTTATGAAATCATATTTGTCAACGACGGGAGCACCGACTCGTCGTGGGAGGTCATCAAAGACCTTAGCGCCAAGAATCCGGCCATCCACGGGGTTGCGTTCCGCCGCAATTATGGCAAGTCACCGGCCCTCAACACTGGCTTTGCGAGAGCAAAGGGTGACGTTGTCATCACCATGGACGCCGACCTTCAGGATAGTCCGGACGAGATTCCCGAACTTTACCGCATGATTACCGCCGATGGTTATGACCTGGTGTCGGGCTGGAAACAGAAACGGTATGACCCGCTGTCAAAGACTATTCCCACCAAGTTGTTTAACGCAACGGCCCGCCGCGTCAGCGGTATCCACAATCTTCATGATTTCAACTGCGGTCTGAAAGCCTATCGCAACAAGGTTGTCAAGCACATTGAGGTCTATGGCGACATGCACCGCTACATCCCTTACCTCGCTAAAAACGCGGGCTTTACGCGCATCGGCGAAAAGGTTGTCAAACACCAAGCCCGCAAGTATGGCAAGACAAAATTTGGCCTCGACCGTTTTGTCAACGGCTATCTCGACCTTGCGACTCTCTGGTTTACAGGTCGTTTTGGTGCAAAACCGATGCATTTCTTCGGTTTGCTCGGCTCGCTGATGTTCATGATTGGGTTTGTGTCTGTTATTGTGGTCGGCGCGCTGAAACTCTATAACCTCAACAACGGTCATCCCTACACGCTTGTCACCAACTCGCCATATTTCTACATCGCGCTGACGACGATGATAATCGGGACACAGCTGTTTCTGGCCGGCTTTGTCGGCGAACTGGTTGTTCGCAACTCGCCGCGCCGCAATTCATACGAAATCGAAGAAGAAATCTAACAGATATGGAAAAGACCGACCTTTTTGCAGCATTTAAAGATATCGTAGAGCGCCGCTACTCGTGCCGCGCCTATCAGCCGGTTGCCGTCGGCCGCGACAAGATTGAGGCCGTCCTCGAGATGGCTCGTCTGGCGCCAAGCGCATGCAACCGCCAGCCTTGGCGCTTCATCGTCCTTGAAAGTGACGCCGACCGGCAGATTGTCCATGAAGCCTACGCCCGCGACTGGGTCAAGACGGCCCCGGCCTATATCGTCGCTTGTGGCGACCACTCGACGGCATGGCATCGTGGTGACGACAACAAGGACCACACCGACGTTGATATATCCATTGCCGTTGAACATATCTGTCTGGCAGCCACGGCCTTGGGACTCGGGACATGCTGGATTTGCAACTTTGACGCCTATTTGGTTGCCGACTGCCTCAACCTCCCCGAGAATCTCGAGCCAATTGCCATCATCCCAATCGGTTATCCCGCCGACGATTCCATTCCGGCCAAGAAACGCGTTGATATTCAGGAGATTGTTAAATGGGGAGCCGAAAAGGATTAATAGCCGCTTTTTTCATAGCCGTGGCGTCGTTGCTTGCCGCGAGTTGTAGCACCGACGGTTGCATGGAAAACCAGAGCAGCCTTCCCCTTGCCGGCTTTTATAACAGCCGAACGAAGGCAAGCATGCCCCTTGACTCGATTCAAGTAATGGGTATCGGTGCGCCCGGCGACTCGTTGCTTTATACCATCGGGACACGCTTGACCGAGGTCTACCTCCCTTTTCGCGCAACTGCCGGGACGACATCCTACTGCTTCCACTACGGGTATAAAGCGCTTGAATCCAACGCGATGAACGACACGTTGACGTTCCACTACACCGCGTCGCCCTACTTTGCCGGCGAGGAATGTGGCGCCATGTATCGCTACCACATCGACCGCTTGACCTACACCCGTCACCTGATTGACTCCATAAAAATTGTTGACTCGCTGATAACCAACACCGCCACTCAGCAACTCAACATCTTCATCGCCACCGCCGACGAGGGCGCCGACAAATGAAGCGCCTCCTTATATTCCTCTCGGCCATCGTCATCATATTCACGAGTGTCGTCGCCCAGCGACGCATCACCCCCGTGACACCATCCACCCCGTCAAATCAAACCGCAAAAAAACCGACATCAACCACCGATGAGGTTGACCTCTCGCGCATGGCCCATTACCATGATGACAACGGTAACATCGTCCTTGTCGACACGGTCACCGGGGTCGAGTGGGTCGACACTACCGCAATGCGACGGCCCGGATACGTCTACCCGCGTCTGAACGGTGTCACCGTCGGTGTCGACATCTGGGACCCGGTGATGAGGGCCTTGGGACAGAAATTTGGCGGCGCGTCGGTGATGGGAGAGGTCTCGTTTCACAACCGTTTCGCCCCCGTCTTTGAGTTTGGATTATCGACAACCAAAGACACCCCCGAGGCCATGAATTTTACCTATACGTCGCCCCTCGCCCCCTACTTCAAAATCGGACTAAACTACAACTTCCTCTACAACAATAACTCTGACTATCAACTGTATGCCCTCGCCCGATATGGCTTCACCCATTTCAGTTACAGCCTGACCGACGTCACTGTCGACGACGCCTACTGGGGTGAACAGGTCCCCGTAGATTTCCCTGCGCGCAACGTGACTGCCGGCTACTATGAGTTGGGCCTCGGTGTCAAGGTCAAGATTGTAGGGCATCTTTCGATGGGATGGATGGCCAAATTCCACGGAATCCTCCATCAAACCAAGTCGACAACCGGCGAGCCAATGGTCATTCCCGGCTATGGCAAAAACAAAGGGTCAATTACCGGAGGTTTCTTAATAATGTATACGTTTGACGTGAACAAGCGGCCATAACCGGTCGTTTATAAAGAAATGACATAACCAAATTCCTGATAACGATGAAAAACATTATAATCGTAGGCGCATCATCGGGCATCGGCAATCGCGTAGCCCGCGATTTCGCGCGCATGGGATGGCGTGTAGGCGTGGCCGCTCGCCGCGAAGCCCCGTTGAAAGAGTTACAGAAAGAGTTTCCCGACTCTGTAGTATATCGCACTATCGACGTCACCCTCCCCGACTCGGTAGAGCGTTTCAACAACCTGATTGAGGCTCTTGGAGGAATGGACGTGCTGCTCTATGCCACCGGCACCGGCTTCCAGAACCCTACGCTTGACATCGAGCGCGAGGTTGTAACGCTCGAGACCAACGTTGTCGGGATGGCTCGAATCACTCTTGCCGCCTATCGCTACTTCCGTGACACTGCCAACCGTGACCGCGGTCAGATTGCCGTTATCACCTCTATAGCCGGAACAAAGGGTATTGGTGTTGCCGCAGCCTACAGCGCTTCAAAGCGCTTCCAAAACACATATATCGAGGCTCTTGAACAACTTGCCCGTCGTCAGCGAGTCAACATCGACTTTACCGACATTCGACCCGGCTTTATACGCACTGCCTTGCTCAACGAGGCCGTCGACTACCCAATGATTATGACCCTCGACTATGTGGCTCCGCTTATCGAACTCGCCATACTCCGCCGTCAGCGCGTTGCCACCCTCGACTGGCGCTGGCGATTGGTGACAGCCGCCTGGCGACTCATCCCTCGCTGCCTTTGGGTCAGAATGCCCGTCGACGCTCTCTGCGGTGAGCCCAAGAAAGAGGAAGAACCGATTGTGGTCGAGGAGCAATCAAGCATGGAGACAGTCGTCGAAAATGCCGCTCGCGGTATCGTCAACAATGACCAACCCGCCGACGCCTCTGATGCCGACGCTCGCAAATATCTCGATAACCAACCAAAATAATTCACCTCTCGCTTCGCTCGAGTTGAAGTTTAGAGTTTAAAGTTTATGAGTTTAATCACCAAAACCATCAACATCGCGGAGCGATGACAATTTCAATAACCCCGTACAAGCGCGCAGCGCGCAGTGCGGGGACAACAACAATAACAACACCAACATCATCAACATCAATGGAACAAAAAACAATAGGACTATGCAGCGACCATGCCGGCTATGAAATGAAAATGGTAGTAGAAGGCTATCTTGAGGCCCAAGGCCGTGAGTTTAAAGACTTCGGTACCTACTCCACCGACAGTTGCGATTACCCCGACTTTGCCCACCCGTGTGCCGAGGCACTTGAGAAAGGTGAGGTATACCCCGCTATCGCTCTTTGTGGCAGCGGCAACGGCATCTCAATGACTCTGAACAAACATCAAGGCGTTCGTGCCGCCATCTGCTGGAACGTAGAACTCGCCCGACTTGCCCGTCAGCACAACGACGCCAACTGCCTCGTACTCCCCGCACGCTTCATTGACACCGTCACTGCACTCGCAATTGTCGATGCCTTCCTGACAACACCCTTTGAAGGAGGTCGACACCAAGCCCGCGTCGACAAAATCCCCGTCAAATAACATTCCCCAACCTTCAATAACCAATCTACCCGCGCCTGCAATCCCTTGCAAGCGCGGCATTTTTTATTCCCACTCCCCCACTTCTCCCACTACTATCATTATTTCCACTACCTATGTAATAGTTGCATATATATAAGACGACTGAGTCTTCATAAATATTGGACTTTTTTACTTATAAATTGGTATTTATTTCCTATGTATTCATAATTTAATATTATATGCAAATTTTTCTTCACAAAAAGTTGCTTTTTTAAGATTTTTAAGTTTAAATTTGCAAATATTGATAAAACTAACTGTTACACGTAGATTATGAAAAAGAATGATTTAGTTAATGTTATCGCCGAAAAAGCCGGTCTGTCTAAGATCGATGCTCGTAAGGCTCTTGATGCTGTCGTAAATTCAATCGCTGACGTTCTTGTTACCGAAAATAAATTTGCTTTGGCAGGTTTTGGCACTTTCACCGTTTCTGAGAAAGCGGCTCGTCAGGGTATCAATCCTCGCACAAAAGAAGTTATCAATATTCCCGCTCGCAAAACTGTTAAATTTAAGGCCGGCGTTGAACTGACATCGAGAGTTAACGAGTAATTGACTTACACATATCGACAGCATAGCGTTATTTCCTTGAACTAAACCGCACACAAAGTTTTACTACCAACCAAAATCACATTCACCGCATTCTAAGAGGGCGCGTCGTCTTGCTAACCAACGACGCGCCCTCTTTTTATCGTCCTGTATCTTCATCACTCAAATACACCGATTCTACAGCCTATCCCGGCATTGCCTTCAACACGCCAAAGGTGAACCCCGCCATATAAAGCACAACCAATGCAACCAAAATTAGAATTGGCTGGATGGTAGGTGGGTAAAAAAGGAGGGAATCGTGACGATTTCCTCCTTTTCCATAAAAATCAAATTTTGAAAAATTATTTCTTAGGATAAATCATGTTGTACTGCGAGCCATTGAGGTGTTCGCCCTCAGTGCCCGAGTCAAATTGGTCGGTTTGCTCATCGACAACCGAGACGGTGCAGTCGTCGGGATTTTTGACACCGCCGGTCTCGTTGAACGCGTTGATATAGGCGTCAGGGACCGAGTCGATGAAGCGAACGGTGGCTTGATTGAGGTATTCTTTTAGTTTCTCAACCGAAATCTCGGCGTTGAAGTAGTTCCAGACCTCAAATGTGATGCCGTCGTTAAATGTCTCGCGGCAATAGTCGATAACTGCCTGGTTGATGCCCTCGGTGCGAACGAGGATACCTTCGGGCAGGTACTCGATGATGAGTTTTACTGTGTTGCCGTTTACGTCAAATTCGGTTACGTCCGGTCCGCCGTGAACCATCATTTGCGGGTCGTGCTTCATAACGATTTCCATGTCGTCGGCTTCACAGTAGTATTCGGCGGGAACGGGGATAAATACTTCTACGTCAGTTGCATAACGAACGTGGAGCGAGAGGTGTGAACTCTTTTCTTTGCTGTCTTTGTCCTCAAGGGCGAGGTTGATTTCGACCTCATTGATGCCGGTAACGCGGTCGGGGGTATCAGGAGTTTCGGGTTCTTCGGGGAACTCGGGCTCGGGGTCGGTAGGATTTTCGGGCTCGACAACATCCTCGTCGGGGAGTGCGTCATCATGGTCAACGGTTGCGAGTTCGACCTCGGTAAAGAATACCCAATCCTGATAGTCATAGTCTGTCCAATCTTCGAGGCCAAGATAGGTATTACCGTTGATTTGGAATGTACCTGCTTGAGTGTTGTATTGAGCGGTGTGGGTTTTATTCCAAATGGTTTTGTTGAGTGTCGAGAGGCTATAGAAGTCACATAAGGCAGTACCGTTGTGGCCTTCCCAGTAGAATCCGAATTTATAACCGGCCTTGATGTTGATTTGTATGCCCTCAACATGTCCGGTAATTGTATCGTTATTCTCAATGTCATAAGTCACAACCGGGTTCATATTCTCCCAAATCAGTTCCTTGTGGATATTGCTTTTCTTGTCGAAATAGAACACGCCAAGATAGTTGGGCTTTCGAGCCGTGCCTGAACTTAAGAAATATAATGTAAATGTCAAGTCTTGCTCGGCATAATACATGAAGTCAAAGTCAACAAGGTCGACGTTGGTTTTACCCTCATTAAGCAGATCTGCAACCGCGATGCGTCGAGCCTTATATTCAGGATAAGGGAAATCGCCGGTTACTCGGGTGGACGTGATGACGTTGAGATTGTCACCAAGTTCGCCGTTTTCGTTCTCGACGGCACGTGTGCCTACGTTCCAATTGTGGTTGCCTGAGTAGGCATGCACAACCGGAGCCTTGACAACGTCAACACCGTCGCCCTGACCGTTGACCAGGACATCGTCGCTGGCACAGGAGGCGAGGCCGAGACAGATTGCCACCGTGGCGGCAAATATTGTTACTATTCTGCTAACTTTCATATTATGATAGGATTGTAAAATGGTAATAATGTGTGTATATAGTAGACGACGCAAAACTAAAGATAAAAACGATAAAATGAATAAAAGTGACGTTAAAAATAGTTAAATCATAAAATTTTGTCACCGATGCAGTCGAGTAATAAGTGAAAAGCGAGGACGGAATTTTGGTTTCCGTCCTCGCCTAAAAGGTTGGTCAGTGGCTTAGAGGCCGCGTTCGCGGAGTTGGAGTTGCCATTTCCAAGCGCTCAGCATGGTGTCGTCGAGGGTTTCCTGTGCTTTCCAGCCGAGGACGTTGTTGGCGTGGGACGGGTCGGCCCAAACCTTGACTATGTCGCCGGGGCGGCGGGGAGAAATCTTGTAGTTGACCTTGACGCCGGTTGAGCGCTCAAACGACTGGATGAGTTCGAGAACCGAGACGCCGTTACCGGTGCCGAGGTTGAAGATTTCGACTGAATCCTCGCTGCGGTCGGTCAGCATGCGGTCCATGGCGATAACGTGGGCCTTTGCGAGGTCGACAACGTTGATGAAGTCGCGGATGCAAGACCCGTCAGGGGTGTCATAGTCGTCGCCAAAGACGCTGAGCACCTCGCGGATACCGATGGCGGTCTGGGTCAAGTAGGGGACGAGGTTTTGGGGCACGCCGTTGGGAAGTTCGCCGATGAGTGCCGACGGATGTGCGCCGACGGGGTTGAAATAGCGCAGGATGACGCTCTTGACGGGCGCGCCGCTCTTGATGACGTCGGTGATGATTTCCTCGCTGATTTGCTTGGTGTTACCGTAGGGCGACGTGGCGCTCTTGATGGGGGTCTGCTCGGTGACGGGGTTGACGTCGGGCTCGCCATAGACGGTGCATGACGACGAGAACACGATGCCTTTGACGCCATAAACCGGCATGAGGTCGAGCAGGTTGAGCAGCGACACGAGGTTGTTGCGATAGTAGAGCGACGGTTTCTCGATTGACTCGCCTACGGCCTTGCTTGCGGCGAAGTTGATGATGCCCTTGATGCCGGGATATTGCTCAAAGATTGACTTGAGAGTGTCGATGTTGCAGACGTCGCCTTCGACAAAGACGGGACGCTTGCCGGTGATGGCCTCGATGCCGTCGAGGACATTGATATTTGAGTTGGAGAGGTTGTCGATGATGATGACTTCATAGCCGGCGTTCTGGAGCTCAACGACGGTGTGGGAGCCAATGTAACCGGTGCCTCCGGTAACAAGAATTCTGGTTTTTTCCATGAGTTCAGTTATATGTTGGTGTTGTTATTGTTGTTATTGTTATTGTTATTGTTGTTGTTATTGTTGATGTTGCTGGTGTTGCTGGTGTTGGTGTCAATCCCAGATCCAGTCTTCCTCATTATAACAGTTTTTATCCGGTTTAAATGAGGGACAGGAAGTTGGTTCATATTCATCAGGTCCATCAAATGTAGCGTCAGGGAAATCGTCTTCATTTTTGGTGCAATACCAATCGCCGCGCTTGTTTTGCTTGGCTCTTAAACAAAGGTCGCAAGCGCCACTGACATATTCTGATACGTAGCCCATGATTGATTTTGGTGTTGTTGTTGATGATGTTATTGTCGTTGTAGTTATTGTTGTTGATGTCGTTGAAGTTGTTGAAACAGTAAAAACAATAAAAACAGTAAAAACACTAACAACAACAATTAATTACAGGGCGCCGAGGGCCTTGAGGGAAGCCTCGATGGCCTCGATGCGGGCAGTCGAGTCGGCGAGTTTTTTGCGTTCGGTCTCTACAACGGCTGCCGGGGCGTTGGCAACAAAGCGCTCGTTGGCGAGTTTTTTGTTGACGCTGTCGCGGAACTTGGTGTGGTATTCAAGGTCTTTGCGCAACTTGGCGACCTCGGCCTCGACGTCGATGCTCGATGCAAGGGGAACATTGAAACTATCGGTGCCAATCATGAAGGCGGCAGCGGTCGGGTCGCTCTCGGCAACGGTGTTGATGGCCTCAAGGTTGGTCAGTTTGGCGACAATGAGGGGCATGGGGACGCGGGCGTCGGCAACGGCGTTGAGCGTCAGTTTCTCCTTGTTGGGGATGTTGCGCTTGGCGCGGACGGCGCGAACGGCGTTGATAATCTCCTTGGCTTTCTCCATGTCGTCGAGGATGGCGTTGTCGACGGTAGCGGCGGCAGGTGCCGAGGCATACATGATTGACTCACCGGGGCGGCGGTTGTCGAGGTGCTGCCACAGCTCCTCGGTGATAAACGGCATGAACGGGTGGAGCAGGCGCAACAGGGCGTCAAAATAGTTGACGGTGGCGCGATAGGTTGCCTCGTCGATAGGCGAACCGTAGGCCGGTTTAACCATCTCGAGATACCACGACGAGAACTCGTCCCAGAACAGGCGGTAGATGGCCATAAGTGCCTCAGAAATGCGGAACTTACCCATTAGGTCCTCAACCTCGGCAATGGTGGCGCTCAGTTTGGACTCAAACCAATTGATGGCCTCGACCGATGTCGACGGAACCTCGGTGTTGGCATCGACTTCCCAGCCCATGACGAGACGGAAGGCGTTCCAAATCTTGTTGCAGAAGTTGCGACCGGTCTCACAGAGTTTGTCGTCAAACATAATGTCGTTGCCGGCGGGAGCCGAGAGCATCATGCCCATGCGAACGCCGTCGGCACCATAGCGGTCGATAAGTTCCAGCGGGTCGGGCGAGTTGCCGAGGCTCTTTGACATCTTACGGCCGATTTTGTCGCGAACGATGCCGGTGAAGTAGACGTTTTTGAACGGCTCTTTTCCGACGTATTCATAGCCTGCCATAATCATGCGCGCAACCCAGAAGAAAATGATGTCGGGGCCGGTGACGAGTGTGGCAGTGGGGTAATAGTAGTTGATTTCCTCGTTGCCGGGGTTGTTGATGCCGTCAAAGAGGGTGATGGGCCACAGCCATGACGAGAACCAGGTGTCAAGGGCTCCCTCGTCCTGACGAACCTCCTCGGCGGTAATGTTTTCACAGCCCTTGATGGCGTGGATTTTGTAGAGAGCGAGTTCGGCGGTCTCGGCGACTACAAAGTGCTCCTGACCGTCGGTCGGGTCGGTGTAATAGTAGGCCGGGATGCGGTGGCCCCACCACAACTGGCGTGAAATACACCAGTCCTGAATGTTCTCGAGCCAATTGCGATAGGTCGTCTTGTATTTCTCGGGGACGAATCGAATGATGTTGTCCATAACCGGTGCGAGCGAGCGGTCGGCAAAATGCTTCATGCTGACAAACCACTGCAACGACAAGCGAGGCTCGATGGGCACCTTGGTGCGCTCAGAGAGGCCGATGTTATTGGTGTAGTCTTCAACTTTCTCGAGGAGGCCTGCCTTTTGTAGGTCGGCGGCGATGGCCTCGCGACAGTCAAAGCGGTCCATACCGACATACATTCCGGCGACCTCGGCAACCGTCGCGTCGTCGTTGAAAATGTCGATGACCTCGAGGTTGTGCTTCTTGCCGAGCATCTCATCGTTTTTGTCGTGGGCCGGAGTTACCTTGAGGCAGCCGGTACCAAACTCGATGTCGACATAGCGGTCTTCGATGACGGGGATAACGCGGTTGACGAGCGGGACGATTACCTTGTGGCCCTTGAGCCAGGTGTTTTTGGGGTCCTTGGGGTTGATACACATCGCGGTATCTCCCATGATAGTTTCGGGGCGGGTGGTGGCCACGACGGCATAACGGCGACCCTCGGCGTCGGTGTGGATAACCTCGCCTTCGGCCGGCTCGGCGGCAGGCGTTTCGTCGTCGGCCAGATAGTAGCGCAGGTAGTAGAGTTTGGCTTGCTCGGTTTCATAGAACACCTCGTCGTCGCTGATGGCGGTCAGGTTCTGGGGGTCCCAGTTGACCATGCGTAAACCGCGATATATCAACCCTTTGTCATAAAGGTCACAGAACACGCGGGTGACAGCCTTGGAGCGCTCGGGGTCCATGGTAAACGCCGTGCGGTCCCAGTCACACGAGGCACCGAGTTTGCGCAACTGGCTCAGAATGATGCCGCCGTGGGTGTGGGTCCAGTCCCAGGCGTGCTCGAGGAACTGCTCGCGGGTGAGGTCGGTTTTCTTGATGCCCTCGGCAGCGAGTTTAGCGATGACTTTTGTCTCGGTCGAAATCGAGGCATGGTCGGTTCCGGGCACCCAGAGGGCGTTCTTGCCCTCCATGCGCGCACGGCGCGTCAGGATGTCCTGAATTGTATTGTTGAGCATGAGCCCCATGTGGAGGACACCGGTCACGTTTGGCGGTGGAATTACGATAGTGTAGGGCTCTCGGGCGTCGGGAACCGAGCGGAAAAGCCTGTGTTCCAGCCAGTAGGCATACCATTTATCCTCCACGTCGGCAGGATTGTACTTTGGGGCTAACTCTGTCATTGCTAAAGTATTAATGTGATATAATAAGCGCATGGGCTCGGTGGCATAACGCCAAGCGGCAAATGCGGCCACAAAATTAACAAAATTTTGGCACAAAGCCAATCATCCCCGCATTTTGCCCCGAAAATTTCGGATGGTTACATACAAGAAAAAGACATTTTACAAAAAACCTCGGGTTGCTTTAGGACAGCCCCGAGGTTTTTTATTAGGTTGTCGGAATCTTCTCGAGTTTCACCATCGTCATTCTGCTCGTCTTCGCGACCCGTCGGCTCAATGGCGACGTATGGCTGTTAGTAGGGGGTGAAGTTGATGCTGTGGACGCGGATGTTACCGCCCGACATGGTGATGTAGACCCAGCAGGGCTCGTCGATGGCTATATCAAAGGAGCGGTCACAGGTAGTGTTGGAATAGCAGACATGCTCGTCCTCTCGCGAAATGGTTTTGAGGACTACTTGGTTTCCTTGGGCGTCATATTTGACGAGGTCGGCAAGCAGGTAGCGGCTGGTGTCGATGCTGTTTGACGCGGCACCCGAGGGGAGGCCTGCGTTGGAGCATGCGGTGACGGTCAGTTTGCCGGACTTGACGGTGTAAAATCTGAGGACGCGCGTGGTCAAGTTGGATGAGCCGCCAAAACTGAGGTAACTGCCCTTGACGCTGGCGTTTTTGGTCGAGTTGTCCTGAAACAGTTCAAGACCGCGATACTCGACGTCGATATATGTTTTTCCGTTGATGTTAAGGTCTTTCCACAGCGGCGTAGATTTGATTATCCATTTTGAGGGATAGACGGCGAGTTGACCGGTGACAACGGTTGCCGCACCCTTGTAGGACTTGTCGACCGGGATTGGGGTGATAGTTACGTTATATGGGGTCTCGCTCGCGGCAACGCGGTCGCTGATGTAGGGGTAGACGACGGCCTGCTTACCATTGACGGTCTTGATGTAGGACGGCAGTTGCTCCTTGGTTATCTTCTCGCGAAAGCCGGCGACCTCGATATTGTAGCCCTCAAAAGCGGTATCGTGGGCCCAAATGAGGTCTATCTCGCTATTGACCGTTCCACACCATTTATTCTCTGAGGTCTCGTGCATGGCGGTATGGCCGATGAGGTTGTTTTTATTGAAGGTAACGGTTGGACGCGTGTCGCGAGGGTATTGCTCGGCGACATAGACCTTGCCAAACGTACTGCATCCGTCAAAGTCCTCGCGCAGTTCGTTGCGGTCAAAGAGATAGAGTGCTCGCATGTTCTCGCGGGGTTCCTCTTCCCACGGGCCGATATAGGTGTCAAACTTGAAACTGTAGGTTTTTGAGGGGTCAAACGAGGCGAGAAATTGCTCGACAGTGTAGTCGCGCGAGCCGTCGGTGACTTTGAGACCGTCGATAAGGGTGGCGGGAAGTCGGCGAAGGTCGGCGAGGTCGTTGGTGAAGATGGTTTCTGCTTTGCGGTCGGGCCAGAATCCGCCAAGGAATGACTCGGCTTTATCGGGGAAGTTGTAGCATAGGTCAAAGCAGTTACCGGCGGCGTCGGTTCCGTAGAGGCGGAACGCCGGGACAGCCGAGGCGTTGAACTTCACAGAGCCGTAGGTGCCTCCATCCTCGGGAATCTGTCGGTCGTCACCATTGGCATAGACAATCTGCCACACCTTGCCTTCCTGGCCGTTGTTGTGATTGTCGTCCTCGTTTTCCATCGCGGCGTTGACCACGATTTTTTCCATGCCGTTGACGTTTATTGTGTAGGTGTAGTTGACGTTGCGGAAACTGCCGAAGTCACGGAGTTTAATGTCGTCGGTTTCGGCCTTGCGACCGTCGTCGGTGTTGCAAAGGCCCTCGTGGATGGTATAGGTGATGTCGCCGTTGCGACCGGTGTTGCGGTCAACGACGTGCATTCTTATTTTGAAATAGGACGCATAATTGTTGTAAGGCGCGGCCTCGCCGGGCGAGAGGGCTTTCAGAGTCCCGTCGGCGTTGCGGGCCTCGCGGGCCGAGAACGAGGAGATGTCACCAAATCCCCAGTGTTTGTTTTCAAAGTGTTGAAACGAGAAGCTTCGTCCATCGGTCGAGACTTCGGTGCGCCACTCCTCGTCGTCCCTATAAACCGGCGTGGCGTCCATTTTACCGGTTGCCGAGACAAAACAGTCGGCTCGGTTGGGCGACAATCGCTTCCAGTCGGTGAAAGCGCGGGCGGCGGTGGTGTCGGTGCGGCGTTGAACGAGGTAGACAACTTGCGGTTGGTTGAACACGCGATAGGAGACGTCAGAGATTTCAATACCGGGGCCGGGCACGAGGTTGACGTTGACATTGGTCACGAGGCGTCGCAGGGCCAATGCTCCGGCAGGGACATAAATCTCACCGGCATCATCGGTTGCCAGTTTGATGGTCATTGCTTTAGCGGCATTCTCGGGATAGATGGCAACGGCATCGTCGGCGTCAAACTGGTTGAATTTGGGGACGCGGGTCAGGCCTGCCGACTCGAGATAGTATCCCATCAGGAACGGGGCCTGGGAGACGTTGTTTTCGCCCTTGTCACCGGCGTAGGCCGAGGCGGCGTCGACATCAATCTCTACCAGTTCGGCCCACGAGCCGGCAGCCTGGACGGCGTCGATAACGGGAGTCTTGTCCCATGTCACAACATCTTCAAAATTGGCCATTCCGACGACAAACACCTCGGGGTTTGCACGGTCGGAATAGAAATCGACAGTCACCATGTTGCTCGACGGAGTGCCGGCCGAGAGAGTTCGGTCAAAACCGTCGATGCGAGTGCTACCCACCCGTTCACCGGTCTCACGGTCAAAGACTCCTATCCAGAGAGAGTTGATTTTGACCGTAGCGCCGTCGTTGAGGTTGACCGAGCGAGTCGAGACGTCGGCAACTCCGGCAGTAACGTTTATGGTCAGTTTACCGCTGAAAGGCTTGTCGGGGCCGGAGGTGTCGTCGCCGAGGATATCGTCGGTGCACGAGGTGGCGCCACCGAGTATCATCAGCGAAATCAGATATATGTATATTCTACTGAGTCTTTCCATGTTCCAATGTTAATCAAATGTAAGTTCCACACCGCGCTGCTGGGCGTCGACAATGAGGTTCATCCCGTCGCTTGTGACATCCTTGACCGTGAAGCGGTAGATGTGGTTGCGCATGATTGGCCAATGTTCCTTGAGATACTCGGTTTTGGTTTCATACTGGCTCTCATAGTTACCGTTGGCTATCTTCGAGACACCGTTGGCGTCGCGGGCACCCGAGGCGATACCGTTCTCGACGAAATAGATGTGATAACAGTCGGCGTCCATCAGATTGAGGTCGGTATTTGTTTTCACTTTGGATGTAGACGCATAGCGGTCGTCGAAACGAATCTCGACATGGGGAATCATCGCGCTGCCGCCATTGCCGTTATAGGCACTCGAAGCGTCGATGGTGTTCTCGCCCATATAGAATAGGTAGTGATAATACTGGTCGTTATAGTAGTCGGTCACGTCGATAAAAGCGGCACAGTCAGAACGGCTGATATAGGGATTGAACAGGCGCGGGAATGGACCGTCATTTTCATAGTCTGGTTTCCACTGGGTGTAATTGTTGAAATCCCACCCCCACTCGAGCCAGTTACCGTAGTACCAAGCCAATTTTTTCTTGTAATCGTCGGTCGTGTACTTGCCGCTGACTATGAATGTGCCGTGTTTCTGCACGAGAGTCCATTCACACCCGTCGTTGTGTTCTTTCCAGAGTTGGTCGGTAGGCGTGGCAACGTCTGTCGGCTCGCAACGCACACTCGAGTTCAGCGAGTGGAGATAGACGTGTTTTGGAACGCCCAAACTCTTGGGTATCAAGACTTCCACCTTGGCGACGGCACGAAGTAGCGAGATGTGCTTGGTGTTATATTCCTTTCCGGTCACGCTCTGGCCTCCCACCGTGAGGTCAAAAGAGGCACCCTCGTCCCAGTAACCGTCGAGGCGGTCAAACTTCTGGACGCCATACATTGGTATCGGGTGGTCAGACGACGGAAGGATTCCCTCGCGGTCGGTCAGGTAGACATAGCGGTCCTGAGTATACTCGACATCGAGAACGGTGCATCCCTTGGTGGTATAGACATAACCGATGATGGGGTTATTTACCTGGTCGAGGTCAACGTAGGCTTCATATACGGTCACACCGTTGATAGTTTTTTTGGTGGCAGTCGGGTTACTGTTGGCAGTACCCAGTTTGATACAGATATCGGTGGTTGATGTACCGATATAGCGAACCGTTGCCGTACCGGCGCCCTTTACGTCAAAGCAGAAGCAGTCCTTATCGCTGACCGATGAGGGCGCGGATATTTTAGGTAACTTGACTCCATAGAAGCGTTTCCCGTTGGCTCCCTCGACTATCTGGGCGGTTGCACTCGAGGGATGGAAAATCAGCGGCATCGTGCCGTCATTTTTGTTGTCGCCGCTGCTCGACGTGTTGAGGTCGGAGGTGAAGTTACCGTCATTGGCCACCGCATCGGTGATATAGCGACGCAGCAGGGCGCCGTTGCGTTTTTCCCAGTCGTTCATGTGGGTATTGAAGGCCGATTTGTTGGAATAAGGGAGGCCATTGTCGGGCGCGGCTCCACCAAAATTCCAGTATGACCAAATGTGACGATAGTTGTGATAGAGAGTTTGATAATCGATATCGGGGTCAGTGTCTTCGTTGTAAATCAGGTCGGGAATCCAATAGTCGCGAATCCAGTCTCGAGCGGTTTCCTTGGTTGAGAAGACACCGCCAAGGGCGTCACCATATAGTTTGGAGCGGTTGATAACCCAACTGATAAATGGGCCCATGGTACCGATGCCGTTGATTTTCTCTTTATTGTCGACGAGCATCATATAGGCATCCTTACGGTTACCGTTGGTATTCTCAGCGTAGGTATTATCAGCGGCCGAGTGATGTATATCGTTGATGGTCTTAAGTTTAGCGACATTGCTTAGGTCGTCGATGTCGGGCGCGCTGAGGACCGAGTTCTCGACACCCCAACTGAGTTGGTCAGCGGGATGATTGGCAAGAATAGCAACCTTGAAATCATAGTCACGCAAATACTTGCGGATGGTTTCCCAATGGTCGCGATATTCTGACTCCTCGTCACCAATCTGATAAACCGGCACCGTCAATCGGTAGCGCAGAGTATTGTCGTCGTCATATTGGAGCCTGGTCAGCCAACGGCTTGTGGATTCAAAAAGGAAGTAATCTTTCAGGGGATTGATGGGGTCGATGGCAACGAAGTTATTGTTATCCTCATATTTTCCTTGCACATATTTGTCGCCCGTCTTGGCGCGCTTGGTGATAAAGAAAAGCACGCGCAAGCCATCCTGGGTGTCAATCCAGTCCTCGTAGTAGAGCGGGTTGCCATAGTAGATGGCGCGGGTCGATGCGCCGGTTTCCATCTGCATCGAGGGGACGTTGAGGGTGAACGTCAGCGTGTAGGGCGACCCCGGCGTTATCTCGCCGTCGTCGGGCACCGGGAAGTTGTCTTCACACCCCGTGGCGGCAAGGAATATCAGGAATATGAATATATAATTGAGATATTTCATTTCGAGGGGAAAATTACATCGGTTGAAAACTCGTGCCAGTCAAAGACTTTGAGTTCCATCATTATACTGTTCTCGAGACTGGTCTCGTATGGGATAATCGGCTGGTCGAGGTCGTCGACGGGCGAGCCAAGGTTGTCGATAGAGTGGACCTTGAAACTATACCATGCGTTGCGCACAACGCCATAGTCACCAACGACCGGGCGGTAGGTATTGGCCGTAACTTTTTCTTTTGTTCCGCGGTAGAGGATGGGGACGGTGTAAATCATGCGCCCCTGGTTGAAGTGGTCAAAGGCACCAATCCAGTCATAAATCAGTGACTTGAAATCGTTGTCGGTGATATTCATCTTCATCACTTCACCAATCTCTTCGTATGTGTTGGGGTCCTTGGCGCGACGGCCTATATACATTCCTTGTATCCAAGGAATTACCTTTCCGTCGCCGTTTTCAATCAGCGCCGGCATCGAGTTTTTCATCAGCGATACCATAACCTGAGGTGTCAACGGCGCGTCCTTGTAGTAGAGTTTGTAGTCGGGAAAGGAGATTTTCTGGGTGTGGATGTCGTTAGTGGAGTTAGAGTCGGGGTTGTCCCAGTCATAGTAGCGGTAACTCATGGTCGACTGGGATTTTAGTTGGTCGTTGAATGTATTGATGAAATAGTATGCAAAATCGGTTTTTGAGGGATAGAACACACCGATGCGGTTGCGGTAGAGGTCATAGTCAGTCTTGGTCTCGTCGACGTTCTTGATGTGGATGCGGGCACCGACAACGAGCTCGCTACCGGCGAGGTCGTGTTGCCACAGGCCACCGAGGTGGGTGTCGGGGAAAGTGTTTTCGGTTGAATAAAGGATGGCGCCCTCCTCCTCGTTGACGCGGCTCAGGTCTTTACTGAGGGTGTTATAGGAGAGGTAGGCAAGCGATGCGGGGCCTCTTTTGCCATAGTAGTCGATACCGGTGTTGTCGACAGCGGGACGATATTGGGCCGGGTAGATACCGGTGGTGTAGTTTGGATCGATGGCCCAGAAACAGCGGCGGTCGACAGTGCGGTTCCAGCCATAGAAGAAAGGCCGGCCGGCCGAGTTGATATCGGTACCGAAGTCGTAGGGATACACCTGAGTATCAACAGTTTCGGGCACGATATTGCGAAAATAGTACTCGCATGGTTCATATTTGTTGATGCCCCAAGCGTCGACCGAGCATGTCCACGAGCGGTTGCTATAGTTTGGCTCGCCGTTGATATAGCGGCACACGATAACCTGAGCGCGGCCATCGTCGGGAACAAAATTGACGCCTTTACCACCGGTGGCTCCGGGGAGAGTCAGCGAGAATTTAGAGGCCATGCGCTCGACGTATGCAACGGCAGCGGGCTGAATGACGGCTTGGGCTCGTGTCGAGAATATTTTGTCGCGGTCTATTTCAAAGATGACCGAGTGTTTCCAGTTGTTGGACTCTCTGACAAGGTAGGCGCTGCTTGTCAGCGTGAAGTAGTTGCCACTTCGTCCGGCGATGTGGCCGTTGTCTGACGTGTCGAGCAATCCGAGGACGTCGTTGATGGTAGCGCCGGGGGTTTGCTCAAGTTCTTTCAGGGCACGGGTAATCTTGTAGGCGTTCAGGATAATCATGCCATATTTTGGCAGAATATAAGCCTCGTGATAGTCGGGGCGAATAAAACCGATATAGGAAATCTCCTCGGCCTCACCGGCGGCCGGTGTTCCCTGGGCGCTGAGGCGGTCAAACTCGAGCAGCGCATAGCTCTTGTATTTGTAATCTTCGTCAAGATAGATTACCACGTTTTCTGAGTTACCCGAAAAGTCAACGGCGTGCTCAAACTCTGTTCCGTCGACATACTCGGGCGCGTCGGCATCGATATCTTCCTGGGCGGCCGTCTGCACGCGGAACGACATGTAGTAGACGTCGGTAGGCTCGGGTTCTTCGATTGGATAAGTGACGTTGGCACACGACGACAGCCCTGCCGTCAGCAATGCCGACAGCAAGAACAAGCAGGCTATGTTCAGGACCTTTGTTGTCATGGCTTTGTCAAATATCGTCGTTTTGTTCGGGTACAACGACCCAGTTGTTTATAATAATTTGTGCAGGCATCCAGGTACCGCTTTCCCCGGTCAGGTAGAAACTACAGTTGTAGGTATCTTCACAGTCGAGGTAATATTGGTCATCTTTGGTTAACTCCTGAAGTTTAAGGACATATTTGATGAACGGAATGGAGAAGACGGTTCGGCCGTCGCGAGCGCGAACCTCGAGGCGAGCGTCGTTCTGATTGGCTTTCATCAGGCGCGAGGTCGAGATGTGGGCTACGAGCGCGCCGGTTTCCATCTCGGCGCCGTTATACTCGGTGTTGGACGTCAATATCGAGGTCGAGTGTGGGCGGTATTCAAGGCGAGACGTCGAGGTCATCGAGTTGTCGTCAAAGTGCATCGTGCCGTTGGCGTCGGTGTAGACAACTTCATAGTCTCCCTCGTTAAATGTCTTGGTGGCGTGTTGCACCCAGATGGCTATATCGTTGTTGTTTTTTGTGAGTTCAATAGGAATAATCTGACGCGAGTCAGAGTCGATGGTAACATCGACAACGGTTGCCCCGTGATATAGGTCATCATACTTGGCGTGATGAACGGGACTATTGTCGCCGGCAAGTTTTACTTCACAACGGGAGTAATCGCCACGCGTCGACGAGGCCGCGAGGCGGAAGGCGTTGTTGGTGTCGTCATCTTCGAGGCCACACCATGCAACAATTCTGTATCGGCCCGGCGCGAGGTCAACGGGCATGTAACAGCGGGAGGGATTGTCTCCCTCGTTGATGTCGATGGCCGACTTGAGATTCTCGGTCCTGTCGGCCTGATCTATTACCAATTCTCCGGTATTGGCATCATATACAAATAGGTGCACACTTTCAACAACCGAGTAGAACACGTCGGTTTCGCGTCCCGGAATTTGCTCCGGCGCATGACGATGTTTGCGGAAAACGAATTGCACGCAAGGGGTACAATCTCCCTCACCGTCAAAGATAAAGCTATCATCGCATGACGTTACCGCAGGGAGAATTGATAAGAGCGTCAGTCCCGTCAATATTGATTTTAAACTTTTCATGTTGTTGATGTTGGTTATTTGTGTTGTATTGTTGTTGGTGTTGTTGGTGTTGTTGGTGTTGTTGGTGTTGTTGATGTTGTTGATGTTGTTGATGTTGTTGAT
>JAFLTK010000087.1 GCA_022511505.1 Muribaculaceae bacterium | reverse complement strand
TAAACCAACCAATAGCAATTTTGAAATGGGTAAAATAATAGCAATCGCCAACCAAAAGGGAGGCGTAGGGAAAACCACCACAACCATCAATCTTGCCGCGTCGCTTGCCGCCCAGGGGCGCCGCGTGCTCATCATCGACGCCGACCCGCAGGCCAATGCGACCTCGGGCTATGGCATCGACCCACGCACGATGCAGGCCTCCATCTATGAGTGTCTCGTAGATGAATACCCCATCGACGGCTCGCAAGTCGAGACATGTGTCAAGGGGCTCGACCTCATCGGCTCGCGCATCGACCTTGCCGGCGCCGAGATTGAACTCGTCAACAAGCCCGACCGTGAGTTTGCCCTCAAGCGCGCCATCGCCCCGATAGCCGACAAGTATGACTACATCCTTATCGACTGCTCCCCCTCCCTTGGCCTCATCACCGTCAACGCCCTGACGGCCGCCAACTCGGTCATCATCCCCGTTCAGGCCGAATATTTCGCCCTTGAGGGTATCACAAAGTTGCTCAACACCATCCGCATCATCAAGAGCCGCCTCAACCGCGAACTCGAGATTGAAGGCTTTTTGCTGACAATGTATGACGCCCGTCTTCGCCTCGCCAACCAGATATACGAGGAACTAAAGGGCCACTTTGGCGACATGGTGTTTAACGCCGTCATTCCGCGCAACATCCGCCTCAGCGAGGCCCCGAGCCACGGATTGCCGGTGTTGCTCTACGACCCCTCCAGCCGCGGAGCCACCTCCCACAACGCTCTTGCTCAGGAACTTATCGCCAAGCATCGTCGCCGCGGTCGCGCCGCCTCCTAAATTTCAACATCCCAATCACTTAAGCACATGGCACTGAAACGTAACGCCCTCGGTCGCGGCCTCGACTCGCTCATCCAGATGGACGACGCTCCCGCCGCCGGCACATCGGCAATCAACGAAATAGACATTAACCACATCTCCCCCAACCCCGACCAGCCTCGCACGTTCTTTGACGAAGAGGCATTGGCCGAACTCGCCGCGTCGATTCGCGAACTCGGTATCATCCAGCCGATTTCCCTCCGCAAAAAGGGAGAAAACGATTACCAAATAATTGCCGGCGAGCGCCGATTCCGTGCGGCCAAGATGGCTGGCTTGAAGACCGTCCCGGCCTATATCCGCGAGGCCAACGACACCGAGTTGACCGAAATGGCGCTCATCGAGAATATTCAGCGCGAGGACCTCAACGCCATTGAGATTGCCCTGACGTTCAAAAACCTTATCGAGACCTACAACCTGACCCAGGAGCGGCTCAGCGAACGCATCGGCAAGAAGCGCACGACCATCGCCAACTTCATTCGCCTGTTGCGTCTCCCGGCCGAGGTGCAAAAAGGCCTGCGCGACCGTCGCCTCGACATGGGCCACGCCCGCGCCCTGCTTACGCTCGATGACCCCCAGCTTCAACTTCAACTCTATAATCGTATCATCAAGGAGGGCCTGTCAGTTCGTCGCGTCGAGCAACTCGCCAAGAGTCTGCGACAGGCCGCCGAACGCGGAGACGACGCTCTCGAGCGTGAAAAAACATTTTCTAACAAAGATTATGATATTTTAAAGAATCACCTCTCTCAGCGCTTTGGAGCCCCCGTAACCTTTGCTTGCAACAAGTCAGGACAGGGAAAAATCACATTTAGTTTTAAAAATGAGAGTGAACTTGAAAGATTAATTACTATATTTGACAATCTAAACGGTGCCGGCAATTGACACCACCCTCAAATGAATAGGCATTGAGAAGCTTAACCTTCTCATTGCCAAGTTTTTAACGCAATGATTTCAGAAAACGACACAACATTCATTACAAACCGTCGAGACCTGTTGAAAGGACTGATTGGCGTGATATTGCTCGCGCTGACCTGCCCTTTTAACATTTTTTCTGAAAATCCCGTGTCAGAGCCACTTTCGGCTACTGCAATTGCCGCTTTGCCCGACTCCATCCCCGTTTCGGCCCCAGTGGTCGAGCCGGCCGACGTGGTTGAAGATAGTTTTTACATCGACGGCGACAGCGTCTACTTTGAGCCGGTCGACACTCTGGGCATCATCGCCCCGCTGTCTCTCAATCTGCCGGGCGACTCCCCCCGCCGGACAACGGCAAGCAGCCAATACATGTTCTCACCCGACCCTACGCGCGCCGTTTGGATGTCAGCATTGTTTCCCGGCTTGGGTCAACTCTACAACCGCCGCTTCTGGAAACTACCCATCGTTATTGGCGGTTTCATGGGACTCGGTTATGCTACGTCGTGGAACAACGGCATGCTGCGCGACTACACCCGCGCTTATGCCGACATAATGGACAACGACCCAAACACCAAGAGTTACATGGACTTCTTCCCATCGACTACTACCGAGTCGAGTCTCGACAAGACGTGGCTCACCAACGTTCTCCGTTCTCGCAAAAACTATTACCGTCGCAATCGCGACCTCTGTATAATCTGCATGGTGGGTGTCTATCTCCTCGCCATGGTAGATGCCTACGTAGATGCCTCTCTCGCCCACTTTGACATCTCTCCCGACCTGTCGATGGACCTCGTCCCGACGCTTATCCCCGACGACCGAACGGCCCGTCCGGGAGTTGGCATCCAGTGGGCATTCAACTTTTAAACCAATTCAGTGATGAAAGCAACCAATCGTAAACTCCTGTCGTTAATGCTTCTTGTCGGCGCTGCTACGTTCTCCTCCGCGGCCCTCGCCAACTCTATCCTCGACCTGAAGCACTCCCTCTCTGACGACAACATCATTGCTCCCGAGAGTTTCGAGACCAAGACTCGAGAACTCGAAGAAAACTTCTACCTGCGCAACTTTATCGCCCCAAACAAGCAGATAACCGACGAGAAACTCGGGACCGCCCAAGAGTATGAAAAACGGCTCAGCCAACTTCCGGCTGTTATCGAGATGCCCTATAACTCGGTGGTTGGCAACTACATCAACATGTATCTGGGTCGGCGCCGCGGCCTTGTTGCCGACATGCTCGCCCTTCACAGTTACTATGGCAACATCTTTGTCGAGGAACTGCTCAAGGAAGACATGCCAACCGAGTTGCAATACCTCCCCGTCATCGAGAGCGCCATCAACCCCAACGCCGTCTCCCGTGCCGGTGCCACCGGCCTGTGGCAATTCATGCCCGGAACGGCCAAAGGCCTTGGCATGGAGATAAACTCGCTTGTCGACGAGCGCCGCGACCCGCGCGTGTCGTCGCGCAACGCCGCCCGCTACCTCAAGCAACTTTACAACATCTATGACGACTGGTCGCTCGCCATCGCCGCCTACAACTGCGGCCCCGGCAACGTCAACAAAGCCATTCGTCGCGCCGGTGGCGAGGGCAAGAAAGATTTCTGGGAAATCTATAACTACCTGCCAAGCGAAACCCGCGGATATGTCCCCGCTTTCATCGCCGCCAACTATGTGATGAACTACTATCACCTCCACAACATCGCCCCCACCGTTGTCAAGCGACACTTGACGACCGACACAGTCACCGTCAACCATCGCGTCCATTTCCAACAGATTGCCGACATCCTCAATATCCCAATCGATGAAATCCGCATGCTGAACCCCCAGTTCCGCAAAGACATCATCCCCGGCGACAACCACCCATATTTGCTGACGCTCCCCAAACAGCAATGTCTCAGTTACATTATGAGCGAACAAGCAATATTGGCCTATAACGCCGAGCTATATGCCCAGCGCACCTACGTCGAGCCCGGCACTCCCCGCCAGTCACCCTACGCCCCGGCCGACTCTACGGCTAACCCCGTTGGCAACACATCGCTCAACGCCGGCCAAACCTATGAGTTAGCCCAGACCGCCGTCACCGAACGCACTGTTACCAAGACCCACGTCGTTGCCCGCGGAGAGAACATCCGTGACATTGCTAAAATGTATGCCGTCAGCGCTACCGACATCAAGCGTTGGAACCATCTGCGCCGCGGCAAGGTCAAGGAGGGAGATCAACTTGTTATCGAGGTAGTTGAGCGCATCGAGCCCGATGCAGTGGCAACAAACGTTTCGACCGTTCCCACTCCGGCAACACCAACCCCGGCTCGAACCGTCGCCTCTACTCAGACCACCACGCCCCAGTCTCGCCCCGCAACGCCAGCTAAGACCACTCAACCAGCCAAGCCGGCAAAACCTCGCGAAACCACCAAGAACTACACGGTCAAAAACGGAGACTCGCTCGAGCGCATTGCCAAAACCAACGGCACCACCGTCGACGCCATTCGCAAGGCCAACGGCATGAAAAACAACGAGACTATCATCCGTCCCGGTCAGAAACTTAAAGTTCCCTCCAAAGGCTCGACAACTTCAACCAAAAAATCAACCGGCAAGAAGTCAACCCAAAAGTCGACTAAAAAATCAACAAAAAAGTCCTCTCGCCGCCGCTAACCGCATAGATTTCAGTCCTATAGCATATCAGGCCCTCGCAATAGCACCGCTTGCTGTCGCGAGGGTCTTTTGCTACTCTAATCCTCTGCAAGAGGATACTCTCAGCTTCATTCCAAAAAGTTGGCCAATTGGCCACTTTTTTGGAATAACATTCAAACATCGTTGTCAAAAGTAAACCGCCATTAATCTCGCCTAACCGAATAAAGCTGCTATAAATCTTGACAAATCTCGCTAAAAACAAGGCAAAACCATAAGGATGGCGGTTTCAGATTTTTTTGCTAATTTTGCAGCGCGTTTCACAAAGAGGCGCTTTGAAATGTCAACAGTAGCACGTATACACCGCTGCCCCATCGTCAGAAATTGGGGGCACCTTGAAAATTGGAAAAGCACCGCTTCAGTCTGAGAGTCTTTGCCTTGCAAGGACAATAGTCGCTTGCACCTAAGATAAAATTCTCAGTCTAACCCCAACTTTACATATTTTTTTCTTATGAACAATCGAAGATTGCTCACAGGGTTGCTTGGTGCAATCCTGATGGGCAGTGCGGTGTGTGGCTATGGCCGGACGGTAATGAGTCTCGAAGAATTGTTTGAGTATGCTGAAACTCACAGCGCACAACTAAAACCGGCTTTCACAAATCAAGATGTA
>JAFLTK010000086.1 GCA_022511505.1 Muribaculaceae bacterium | reverse complement strand
ACGTTCATCAACGCGCTCGCGGGTACGTTGGGTGTAGAACCCGATGAGACCGGTTCGCCTACGTTTGCAATCATCAACGAATATCGCTCGTCGACAACCGCCGAACTCATCTACCACTTTGACCTGTATCGCATCGAGTCAGTCGACGAGGCGCTTGACCTTGGTATTGAGGACTACTTTGACTCTGGAGCGCTCTGCCTGCTCGAATGGCCCGAACGCATTGAGCCGTTGTTGCCCGACGATACCGTTGTAGTCAAAATTACCGTCAACGATGACGACACGCGAACACTCATTGTCGTCACCCCCGACTAACTGCCCCGCAATGAAGCATATACACCTCGAGACTGTAACCTCTACAAATCAGGAGATTCTCAAATATGTCGACGAGGCACCGGTTTACCTGACCGCCGACAACCAAACTGCCGGCCGCGGCCAGCGTGGCAACACCTGGGAGTCTGAACCGGGGAAGAATATCACCATGTCGATCCTTTTGAGGTTGAAACACGTGCGACCCGCCGAGCAATTTGCCGTTTCGCGCGCGGTCGCCATTGCGGTCTGCGATATTCTCACCCCGCTTCTACCTTTCGATAAATCTGCTTTAATCAAGTGGCCTAACGACATCTATATCGACGACAAAAAGATTGCCGGCATCCTTATAGAAAATTCCATCAGTGGAACCGAACTGAAACACACGGTTATTGGTATCGGGCTGAATGTCAATCAAATGGAATTTCTTAGCCCTGCTCCGAATCCGGTATCTTTGGCCCAAATTTTGGGTCATACACTTGATGCCGGGGCTATCGCCGCAGGAATTGCCGATAGGGTATTGAAGCTTGTGGGTGGCATCGACGGGGCCACTGCCTTCAGTTTCGAGTATCATCGCCGCCTGTGGCAAATCGGCGTGATGCGCCCATTCCATGACACCGCGACCGGCGAAATCTTCACTGCCGCCATCGACCATGTCGAGGACGACGGCCGCCTCGCGCTTAAAGATGCCGCCGGCCACCTTCGCCACTACTACTTCAAAGAAGTCGCTTTCCTTTAGCGGTTTATTTTGTGATTTTGTGGCGTATCACGCGAATTTTTGCTATCTTCGCGATGCAAATAAAACCACTGCTTTAAATCACAATTTTCATAAATGACCTATCACTACGACTTTGACACCGTCATCGAGCGCCGAGGCACCGGTTGCCTGAAAGTAGACGCTCTCGGCGAACGCTTTGGACGCGATGACATTCGTCCCATGTGGATTGCCGACATGGACTTTGCTGTCGCTCCGGCTATCTTGCAGGCTCTGACCGAGAGGTTGACACACCCTATTTTGGGTTATCCCTCGATTTCCGAGTCCTATTTCCGCTCAATCATCACGTGGGCCGACCGTCGTCACGGCCTCGCCTTTAATCGCGACGAGGTTTGTTTCATCCCGGGCGTCGTGCGCGGTATCGCATACGCTGTCAACTATTTCACGCGTCCCGGCGAAGGTGTTATCATTCAACCGCCTGTTTACCACCCGTTTAAAATGGTGATTGAGGGAAACCAGCGCCGAGCGGTTGTCAACCCCCTCGTGCTTGATGTGTCGACCCACCGCTATAGCATGGACCTGACATTGTTGGAGCAGCAGATGGCCGACCCGACAGTGACGATGATGGTGCTTTGCAACCCGCATAACCCTTCGGGCATCCAATGGGACGCCGAGACGCTCGCCGCCGTTGCCGCGATGGCTCGTCGCCATGGGGTTGTCGTTGTCAGCGATGAGATTCATGGCGACCTGATGCTTTGGGGCATGAAGCACATCCCCTTCTTGAGCGTCAGCGACGACGCGCGTGCCGTCGGTATCATGCTCGCGGCCCCGTCAAAGACGTTCAACATCCCTGGCCTCGTCAGTTCGTGGATGGTGGTTAAGAGTCCGGCACTGCGCGACGGTTTCTATCGCTGGATGGAGGCTAATGAGTTCTCTGACCCGATGTTGCTCGCTATGGTCGCTACCGAGGCTGCCTATAACGAGGCCGAGGACTGGCTTGACGAATTGATTAACTACTTGCAAGACAATTTTATCGCCGTCGAGAAAATGCTCGGCGAGGAGTTCGCCGAACGTGACGTGCGCTCGATGCGCCCCGACGCGTCGTTCCTCGGCTGGCTCGACTTCACGCGCCTTGGCCGCGAGCAGCAGGACCTCGTGGATATGATTATCAACCATGCCGGGCTGGCGCTTAACGACGGTGAAATGTTTGGCACCGAAGGTCGCGGCTTCATGCGCCTCAATGTCGCCTCTCCGCGCCAAGTCGTCCTTGACTCGGTCGAGCGCATCGTCAACGCCGTCAAGAAAGTCGCCAATCCGTTAAACTGTAAACTTTAACCTTTAAACTTCAACTTTTGGCGGCAAAAGTTGAATGAAAGCAGATGATTCTTGATATCTTGTATCTTGTTGGCGGACTGGTGTTTATCCTTGTCGGCGCCAACTTGTTGACCGACGGCTCGGCTGCTGTTGCAAAACGTTGGGGCGTCAGTAACCTTGTTATTGGTCTGACGGTAGTAGCATTTGGCACATCGGCTCCCGAACTGGTCATCTCGATAGTGTCGTCGCTCGACGGTAGTGCCGAGTTGGCGATAGGTAACGTAGTTGGTAGCAACATATTCAATGTTTTTGTAATCATAGGTTTGACGTCGTTGGTACGCCCGATAAAGGTTGACCGAAATATCCTGACCAATGATATCCCGCTGGTGTTTCTTTCGGCACTCGCGTTGCTTGCAATCGGCTGTGGCAAGATACTCGATGGAGCGACCGCTAATGTGCTGACGCGTGTCGACGGCATTCTTCTTCTTCTCTTCTTTGCCATCTTCATGCGCTATACGTTTGCACAGGCCGCTTCGGCATCACCCGATGAAGTGCCTGATAATGGTGAAGTTAAGACAATGCCATTGTGGAAGTCATTGTTGTGGATTGTCATTGGCCTCGCCGGATTGATTATCGGTGGCGACCGCTTTGTTGCCGGCGCGTCGGGCATCGCGGCCGCCATGGGTGTAAGTGAGGCAATTATCGGTCTGACAATCGTTGCCGCCGGCACGTCGCTTCCCGAACTTGCCACGTCGATAACCGCCGCCGTCAAGGGTAAACCCGGTCTGGCGCTCGGCAATGTTATAGGCAGCAACATTTTTAACATATTCCTGGTGCTCGGTTGTGCCGGTGTCGTCAATCCGTTGCCTTTTGGCAACATCGGTCTGCTTGACTTGGGCGTAATGACCGGCGCATGCTTCCTGTTTTGGCTTTTCGGTCGTTTCTTCCGCAACAAGACCATCACCCGCCCCGAGGGAGTCTTTCTGTTCCTCTGCTACCTCGCCTACATCTCCTACCTCGTCCTCCAAGCACAATAACCATTCTTGTACAAGAGCGGGCGCATCCGATTATCAGATGCGCCCGCTCGCTATATTGTTGTATCAGAGGATGTTACTTGACGTAAACCTTGGTGGCCTTGTCGCCGCTGACGCGGATATAGATACCGCCGGCGGGATTTGCCACGCGAACACCTTGCAGGTTGTAGTAAACGGCCTCGGTAGCGTCTATGCTGATTGTTTCAACACCGCTTTCGTCGACTTTCTCGACGATAATGTCGTGAATGTTGAACTGATTGTCAAGGTTGTAGAGGCGGAAACGAACGGGAGAAGCCTCGGCATATTCGACAACATATTTGGTGATAACTTTCTCGGCTCCAAACGACAGGTCGGCGACTGTTGTGACCTCGGCGCCGGCAGCGTTGCGAACGCTTAGACGGCCAACCTCGGCGGGAGAGTTACCTACCCAGAATGTCATCTTGCAGGGACCGGTGACCTCGGGGAGCTCAAGATAGAGCTGGTTGTTGCCACCCTTGACCTGAATGCAACGCTGGCTGGCACCGGCGCTCTCCTCGTTGGCGGGGTCAAGGAGATTGCTCTTACCCATGGCCACGATGCGGCCGGCTGTACCGCTGAAGTAGGTGATGCCGCCAACTTCTACGGTCTGGTTGGTTGCAGTCTTGTCTTCGCTGATGGTAAGGATGTCCTTGTTGTCGACAACGTCATTGGGGATGTCGTTAAACTTCTCGTAGTAGCCCACGGGGAAGTTGGCAAAGTCAGTGAAATAGAGATATTTGGCATCGATAGTGGTGAAGGTGACCTCCACAGGCTCGCCAACGTTGCCGGCCTCATCGGCGGCGGCGGGAATAACGGCGGTGTAGGTCTTGCCGTTCTCCAGCCCGGCATATTCAACAATGGCTGTAGCACCGTCGGTTGTAATGTCGAGTTCACGACCGTCGATTGTAGCCTTGCCGCCGAAAAATACCGGCTCGTTGTAGGTCACGATGACCTTACCTTCAACTCCGGCGTAGGGTTGGTTGTTGGGATAGGTCGTTTTTACTACTGGTGCGTCAACATCGTCCATCGGTCCCGGTTTCTCCTCGCCCTCGCCCTCGGCTTTGCTGATGAAGATGTCGTTGATGTCGAGTTTAAGAGTTTCGTTATAGAGTCGCAGGGCCACGGTGCCTTTGTAGGGGTAGGTAAACTCAATTTTCTTCATGCGCTTTGCGGCGGGCATTTCGATGGTGGCCACGGGACGGTCTTTGTCACCGGTCTCATCGGTCACAAGTACGGTGCCGGCTTTGCCGTCGGCGCTACAGAGGAACATGGTCACGTTGAGCGGACCCTCGAGTTCGGGAAACTCGACATAGAGACCGCGGCCGCCGTCGAGCAGCTGCACGGCACGGTTGGAGGCGCCAAAGTCATCGTCGGTATGAGGACCATAGTCAACATCGGTAGTGGCACCGTTGACGTTGCCTTTCAGTGCAACAACGCGGCCCTTTGTACCGCTGTAGAATGTAATCGGACCAACGACCTCTGTGACATCGGTCGAACTCTTGGCAATGATATTCTCGTTGTCGGGAATATAGTAGTAGGCGTCGAAATATTCGCGGGGGAATATGTTAAAATCGCTGTAAAACAGCAGGTTGGGAATAGCTGTAGTGCGGAACGTGTAGGTCAACTCGTCGTTGCCACCGTTGGCGTTGCCAATCAGTCGCGCCGGGATGGTCAGCGTGTACTCGGTGTTGAGTTCCAAACCGCTGTAGGGGATGGTGACGGTATAGCCGTCGGCATAGATGGGTAACTTTTTGTCGCCAAGGGTTGCCTCGCCTTC
>JAFLTK010000085.1 GCA_022511505.1 Muribaculaceae bacterium | reverse complement strand
TACGGCACAAACAATGAATTTGGTTTCGACTATCTGCGCGACAACATGGCGATGTCGCCCGGCGACATGGTTCAGCGCAAACACTATTACGCGATTGTCGACGAGGTCGACTCGGTGCTTATTGACGACGCCCGTACGCCGCTCATCATTTCGGGTCCCGTTCCCAAAGGCGACAACCAGATGTTCAACGAATATAAGGCCAATGTTCAGAAGGTTGTCGATGTTCAGCGCCGTCTGGTAACTCGCTTGCTTTCAGAGGCTAAAGCCAAAATAGCGAGCGAAGACAAGGAGACCCGCAAAGAGGGCGCCCTGCAATTGTTCCGTGCATTCAAGGGTCTGCCCAAGAACACCGCGCTCATCAAGTTCCTCTCTCAAGAGGGCATGAAAAATATTCTCCTCGAGACCGAGGCCTATTATCTTCAGGACAACGCTCGCGAGATGCCAAAGGCAACCGAGCCGCTTTACTTTGTCATCGACGAAAAGAACCGCAGCGTCGAACTGACCGACAAAGGTATTGAGGAACTGACCGGCCACAGCCATGACCCCAACTTCTTTGTATTGCCTGATATCGCATCGCTGATGTCGGAGGCCGAGCACATCGAGGACCCCGTTGCTCGCCAGGAGCGTAAGGACGAGTTGATGGCCGATTATAGCGTCAAGTCAGAGCGCGTCCACACCGTCAACCAGTTGCTGAAAGCCTACACGCTCTTTGACAAGGATGTAGAATATGTTATCGACGAAGGAAAAATCAAAATCGTCGACGAGCAGACAGGCCGCATCATGGAGGGTCGCCGCTATAGCGACGGCTTGCATCAGGCAATCGAGGCCAAGGAGGGTGTAAAGGTTGAGGCTGCTACACAGACGTTTGCAACCATCACTCTGCAAAACTACTTCCGCATGTACCACAAGCTGGCCGGTATGACCGGTACGGCCGAGACCGAGGCCGGTGAGTTCTGGGACATTTACAAACTCGACGTTGTAACTATCCCGACCAACCGCCCCATCGCCCGTATAGACATGAACGACCGTGTCTACAAGACCAAGCGCGAAAAATATAACGCCGTCATCGACGAGATTGAACGCCTCGTCAAGGAAGGTCGTCCCGTGCTCGTCGGTACTACATCGGTCGAAATTTCAGAATTGTTGTCACGCATGCTGACCCTGCGTCACATTCCCCATAACGTGCTCAACGCCAAGTTGCACCAGCGCGAGGCTGAGATTGTTGCACTTGCCGGTAAGAAAGGTACCGTAACGATTGCAACCAACATGGCCGGTCGTGGTACCGACATCAAGTTGCCCGACGAGGTCAAGGAGGCCGGCGGTCTTGCCATCATCGGTACAGAGCGCCACGAGTCACGCCGCGTCGACCGCCAGTTGCGCGGACGTTCAGGACGTCAGGGCGACCCGGGCTCGTCGGTTTTCTACGTTTCGTTTGAGGACCAGTTGATGCGACTCTTTGCGACCGACCGCGTCATGAAGATGCTCGACACCCTCGGCTTAAAGGAAGGCGAAATGATTGAGGCAAAGATGGTTACACGCGCCATCGAGAACGCCCAGAAGCGCGTTGAGGAAAACAACTTCGGTATCCGCAAGCACCTGCTCGAGTATGACGACGTGATGAACAAGCAGCGCGGCTATATCTACAACCTGCGCCATCACGCCTTGATTGGCGAGCGCATCGGCATCGACATCGCCAACATGCTCTATGACGTTATCGAGAACCTTGTCGAAAACTACTCGACAGTGGCCGACTATCCCGACCTTGCAGCCGAGTTGATGAAGATTCTGACAATCGAGATGCCGTTCAGCGAGTCAGAGTACGCCAACATGTCAAAGGAGGACCGCATCGAGCGCCTGCTCGCCGTTGCCAACGAAACTATGCAGCGCAAGAGCGACCGCATCCTCGAGATTGCCGTCCCCGTTGTCAAGGACTGTGTCGAGGTTCGCGGACTGACCGACAAAATTCTCGTTCCTATCACCGACGGCAAGCGCTATTTCAACCTTCCTGTCAACGTGATGGAAGCCTACAATACCCAGTGTCGCTCGATTGTCAAGGAATGGCAGAAAGCCGTTCTGCTCGTGACCATCGACGAGTTGTGGAAAGAACACCTTCGCGAACTCGATGACTTGCGTCAGGCCGTTCGCAACGTTCACCTCGAGCAGAAAGACCCGCTGGTTATCTACAAAGTCGAGTCGTTCCACCTATTTGAGAAGATGCTCAACTCTCTGAATGTCAAGGCTATTTCGACCCTGATGAGAGGCCAAATTTACGTGCGGCAGGAGCCCGCTCCTCAACCCAAGCCTGCTGAGGAGACCGCCGAGGAAGTCGCCGAGGAGAAACCGTCACCCGCGCCCAAACCGAAGCCTGCGCCCGAAATCAAGCGCGCGATGCCCGAGCGTCCCACCGACTACTCGCGTTATCGCACCAGCCGCGAAAATCTTCCCGGCGAGGCAGCACAGCGTCAGGCTGCAAATGCACCCCAAGGCCAGCCCCAACGACCCATGCCCCATATCAACACCGTGCCCAAGGTTGGTCGTAACGAGCCATGCCCCTGCGGAAGCGGCAAGAAATACAAAAACTGTCACGGCAAGGGCGTTTAATACGCTGTAACCCTCTGTGAACAATAATATTAGGGGCGCCCGAACTCGAGCGTCCCTATCTAATATCTAATATCTAATAACTACTATCTATCAAGATTGTGGATTTAAAGGAATTACTTGACAGCGAGGCAAAGCGCATCAACAACCGCGGTTTCATCGACAGCGACCCGGTTCAGTTTCCCCGTCGCTTTGACCGATTGCAGGATATAGAGATTGCGGCGCTATTGTCAGCCACGATAGCATGGGGCAACCGCAAGATGATTTGCCGCAACTGTGACCGTATGCTCGAGATGATGGGAAATGACCCCTATAATTTTGTCATGGATGGCGCATGGCGCGAGATTGACCCAGACCAAAATATCCATCGCACTTTCTTCGGGCGCAATCTGCGGCATTATCTGCGCGGACTTGAACACCTTTACCGCCAATACGGGTCAATCAGGGAAATGATGGTGAAAACGGGTATTGACAAGGAGGAAGCGCCATCGTGGGTGTTGACACGTCGTCTGGCCGACATGCTGACCGAGGCCAACGAGGGTGCAACCGATAGCCGCTGTCTGCCGGGCGCGATTGAGACGTCGGCGTTGAAGCGCATTAACATGGCGACACGCTGGATGGTGCGCGACGACGGTATCGTTGACCTTGGAGTTTGGGACAACATCAAGCCGTCGCAACTGTACATACCGCTTGATGTTCACGTTGGGCGCACTGCCCGCAGCCTCGGGTTGCTCGAACGCAAGAGCAACGACCGCAAGGCCGTCATAGAGTTAACAGGCAATCTAAAAGCGCTTCGACCTGAAGACCCGGTGCTGTATGATTACGCTCTGTTTGGAATAGGCATGAACCTGTGATAGTTATGCCCTCGGGGAGAGGAATCAAGTCAGAGCCGGGTATCGTAATTAAGGCCGAGCCGCCGGCGCTGACGCGTCGCGCGTTTGTCGAGTTATAGTATTCGACCGTCAGAAGCGCGTCACCGCGGTTTCCGTAGCCCGAGTTGAGCACAAGCGTATAGGAACGTTGCTCGTCCTTGTCCTGGAAACGGATATTGTAGACGTTTCCGTTGGCTCCGATTTCATAAAGAACGGCATCCTTGCTGTCGCTTTTGAACGCTTTGATAAGTTGCTCAATCTGCTTTTGGTTGGAGATGACAATCGCTTTTGACGACTTGTAGACACGCTTTGTCGCGGGATTGCGTCGCTCGCTGCATGCGACATATTGAACATCCTTACCGGTCTCAATCTTGTTGATAACCGAGTCGAGGTTTTTGTGGGCGTAGGCGACGGTTGCCATGATAGCCATGGTAACTGTGAGGAGTATTTTGGACGTGAGTTTCATATCAGTGTTATTATCAGGCGTTTAATAAAGATTTATTCACTAAAGGCCGACTCGAGAGCGGCGCGGACGGCGGGGTCGGACGTGTTGATGACCCCCTCAAGCGAGGAGATAATATCGGCCGCTGTGTGTTGCTGTTGCTCAACGAGTTGTTCAGCCTCAAGAAGTTCGGGCATAATCTCGTCGAGGTCGGTATATTTAACGCCGTTTTTGATGACATAACTGCCGGCGTAGGTGATATAGTCTTCATCGGGGAGAGTGCGGGTTGGTCGCATGAAAAGACCTATAGCAAGCGTTGCTACCACCATGACTGCCGCCGCAATCGACAGCCACAGTTTGACCGTTGCAAAGCGCTTAAAAGGAGGAACAGCCGGGGTTTCTTCAACCGACTGAGTTTTGTCGGCGAGCCATGCCATCATCGGGGCATATTGGCGGCAACATTCGGGAATGTCGCCCGAGCGAAAGCGCTCATATATCAATTGCTCCTCGGCATTGGATGTCTCGCCATCCATAAAGCGCTCAAGGAGACGCTGAAGGTCTTTATCATCAATCTTTTTCATAGTCATTACTTGCGTTGGTTAAAAATTTCGAGCACACGCTTGCGGGCTCGGGAGAGAGTCACACGGATAGCATTGGGCGTCGAGCCGGTAACAGCGGCAATTTCATCGACCTCCAAGCCGTCAATATGTTTCATTTTCAGTACAAAACGCTGATTTTCGGGAAGTTGAGCAAGAATTTCGTCGGCTTCATCGTCGGCCTCGGCATCAATCATCTCGTCAACCGGTGATAGCATCGGCGCCGTAGCATCAAAATCATCAAGAGAAACATTTATCACGCGGCCGCGTTGTCTGACGATGTCGAGACACTTGTTGCGTGCAATTATCATGGCGAGCGTGTCGACGCTCTGATATTTGTACAGGCGGTCACGCATGTCCCAGAGTTTGAGCAGAGTATCTTGAGCGACATCCTCGGCCAAATCTTCATCAGACAGCACTTTAAGTGCCGTCCTCAACAAAGCGGGACGCAGACCGCGGGCCATCTGTTCAAATTCATTCTGTTTCATCTCTATACTATAGACGACCAACCACCCCAAAACATTACATCCCCTCTCCAAAAAATTACAATCATTGGTTCACCCAAAGACAAACCGGCGAGAAATAGAGTAGAAGAAGGAGCGCCGTTTTCGCGGCGCTCCTTCTATAGTTGTTTTTTGATTAGTCGAGCTTGAGGACGGCGAGGAAGGCTTTTTGAGGCACTTCGACCTAGCCGATT
>JAFLTK010000084.1 GCA_022511505.1 Muribaculaceae bacterium | reverse complement strand
AGATGAGGACGAAGGGAGAGTCCATCTCACACTCCATCTTCTCAGTGTTGGTCACGAAATAGGGCGAGATGTAACCGCGGTCAAACTGCATACCCTCGACGATGTCAACGGTAGTCTCGGTGCCTTTGGCCTCGTCGACGGTGATGACGCCTTCTTTCTTGACTTTCTTCATTGCTTCGGCGATGAGACGACCGATAGCCTCGTCATTGTTGGCCGACACGCGGGCAACATCTTCGATTTTCTTGAAGTCGTCGCCAACTTCCTCGGCCTGGGCCTTGATACCTTCAACAACAACGGCAACGGCCTTGTCGATACCGCGCTTGATGTCCATGGGGTTGGCACCGGCGGCAACGTTCTTGAGACCTACGTTGACGATGGCCTGGGCGAGAACGGTGGCGGTGGTTGTACCGTCACCGGCATCGTCACCGGTCTTGGAGGCAACCTCCTTGACGAGTTGGGCGCCCATGTTCTGGAAAGCGTCCTCGAGTTCGATTTCACGGGCAACCGTGACACCGTCTTTGGTGATGTGGGGGGCACCAAATTTCTTCTCGATGATGACGTTGCGACCCTTCGGGCCAAGGGTTACTTTAACGGCGTCGGCAAGAGCGTCAACGCCTTTTTTCAACTCTTCGCGAGCCTTGATATCAAATTTAATTTCTTTTGCCATAATAATTTAGGTGGATGGTTATGAGGGGTTTCCCCCGGGTAGGTTGATGCTATCGTGTAGATGACGGCGGGTTGTTTTTTATTCGGTTACGATAGCGAGGATGTCGCTCTGACGCATAATCAGATATTTCTCGCCTTTGACTTCGATTTCGGTGCCTGCATATTTGCCATAGAGAACAGTGTCACCTTCTTTAACAACCATTTCTTCATCTTTGGTTCCCGTGCCGGCAGCGAGGACAACGCCACGCTGGGGTTTCTCTTTTGCCGAGTCGGGGATGATGATGCCCGCTACTGTAACTTCTTCGGCAGGAACGGGATTGATAAGAACACGATCAGCCAACGGTTTAATGTTCATAATTTTCTTATTGAATTAATATTTCGGTTAATAAATATTGAATTTCATTTTGAGATTGAACTCATCGAATAAACACTCAACGTGGACGGGAGTTCACAGAGTGGAGAGTAACATATATCGTGCCAAGCAATGTAGCTCGGCGGTTTTCTGCCATTTTGTCAACCGACTTCTGCCACAAATTGCTTCTCACTCGCCGCCGCGAGGTAGCGCCGAGGCGATGGCCGCGCGCGACTGCTCCATCAGTTGCTTCTGGTCGTGTCCTTCGGGACCGGCAACGATTGGGCGGTGGATTGTTAATATAATGTGTCCCGGTCGGGGTAGTTTGGAACGGCGGGTCATCACTGAATAGGAGCCGTCGATGGTCACCGGCACTACCGGCAGATTGAATTCCATGGCGAGGCGGAAGGCGCCGCGCTTGAAGTCGTGGAGTTTACCGTCGGGGGTGCGAGCGCCTTCGGGGAACACCACGAGCGACATGCCGTTGCTCAGTTGTCGCTTGGCCGTCTCCATTGTCTTGGTCACCGCGCCGGGGCTGCTATTGTCAACATAAATCTGACCCGACACTTGACACGAATAGCCGACAAAAGGAATCTTGCGCAATGCTTTCTTCATCATCCAGCGGAAATTATGGTTTAAGTAACCGTAGATGGCAAAGATATCGTATGCTCCCTGGTGGTTGGCGACAAAAACGTATGATGTCTCGCGGTTGATGTTTTCGCGACCTTTGACGGTCACTTTGACGCCGGTCATGATGCAAAACAACTTAGACCAGAGGCGCGGGGGATAGTAACCAAACCAGCGTCCCATGCCGAGGAGGCTGCCAATGATGGTTGTTGTTGCAGTCAAGATGGTTGCAACAAGCAAAACCGGAATCATTATGAGCACTTGATAGATGCGGTAGAATATCATGGTAGTTAGGTGGTGGTGATGGTGATGTTGGTGATGTTGGTGATGTTGGTGATGTTGGTGATGTTGTCGGTGTTGTTGTTGTCGCAATAACAACAGTAACAACAGTAACAACAATAACAACAATAAAGACACTTTCATTGCAAAGGTAGCGATTTATTTCGGTTTAAGGCTGCCTGGAGCGCGTTTTTTTTGATATTTTTTGCTATTTCATGAATTTGTTGTAACTTTGAGTTGAATATTAGACCCACCTTGAAAAGTTATGACTCTAAAACCCTATATACAAAAAACATTCTTGCTTGTACTTGCTGCCGGAAGCGTGTTTACGCTCCCCGCAATGACTCGCGAAGAAGCCCAGAAAGCGGCTGCAAAAGGCAACACTGCGGCAATGCTTGAACTTGCTCGTATGGCATACGATAGTTATGACTTCGAGCAGGCGGTTGATGCTCTGGATACCTATCGGACAAAGATGAGAGGTAAGGAGATGGCTGCCGACGTCGAGACGTTGCTTGAGCGCGCCGAGCTCGGTGCATCGATGCTCGATCGCGTTGAGAAAGTGCAGATTATCGATAGCATCGAGGCCGATCTGGATGGTTTTTATGACTATTTCAGCCTGACGCTCCCTTGCGGGACGCTGACCGACGGCGATATCGTCACACGCGTGTTGTCGCCTCAATGGGTCGTTGACCACGGCAAACCCGAGGTCGACGCGCCGGTGTTTGTCACCGAAGACGGCGACGTGATGCTCTGGACCGCCAAAGGTAACAACGAGTCGACCAACAACTCAATCTGGATGCTCGAACGTCTTGCCGACGGGACTTGGGACGGTCCGACCGAAATTTTAAATTCAGGCAAAGTGTTTGACGATGCTGAAGGAGGCGAGGTTTTTGCCCCATTTTTGATGAGCGACGGAGTGACGCTCTACTTTGCCGCCAAGGGAAGCGGCTCGCTTGGCGGGTATGATGTTTTCATCACCCGTCGCGACGAGGACGGCACTTTCTTGCAGCCTCAAAACATTGGCATGCCCTATAACTCGCCGGCCAACGACTACCTTTTTGCCATTGACGAACTGGCCGGAATCGGGTGGTGGGCGACCGACCGCAACAGCACTCCCGGGAAAGTAACCATCTATCGCTTCGTGCCTTCTGACCTGCGCGTCAACTACTCGCCCGATACCCCCGGGCTCGCCGGATTGGCAAGCCTGTCGGCCGGCGTGACTGCCACTCAGGAACCCGGAGCAGACTATAAAGCCATTCTCGACAACCTCGACCGACTGCACACGACCGACGACGCCATCTATGCCCCCGACTTCAGGTTTGCCCTCCCCGGCGGCGTTGTTTATACGTCGCTCGACGACTTCCGCAACCCGGGCGCACGCCGCTTGATGCAGACCTACCTTGACAGTGTTGACAAGGCATCCATTGACCGTCAAGAACTCGAGGACCTGCGCCGGTCCTACCACCGCGGCAATTTAGCGGTCAAACAAGAAATCCTCAACCGAGAGAAAGCCTTGCTTGAAACCGACGCCCGCCTCCAATCGATGGCCAACGAGGTTGTCAAGGCCGAGGTGGGAACTCGCGCCTATTAATCGATTTTATAAACGTAAAATATAACACACAATGAATGCCGAAATTTTTATTGCTATCGGTTGTATTCTGATAATCGCGATAGTAGCAATTTTCTTCTATTATGTGCCTTTCTTCCTCTGGATTTCAGCACGAGTCAGCGGCGTCCATATCTCGCTGATGCAGTTGTTCTTGATGCGCATCCGCAAGGTGCCCGCGACCACCATCGTGCGCGCCATGATTGAGGCCCACAAGGCCGGGCTTCACGACGTCAACCGCGACGACCTTGAGGCCCACTATCTGGCCGGCGGTAACGTCGAGGCTGTTGTACACGCTCTCGTCTCGGCCTCAAAGGCCAATATTGACCTCGGTTTCAAGATGGCGACGGCTATCGACCTGGCCGGTCGCGACGTCTTCCAAGCCGTGCAAATGTCGGTAAATCCCAAAGTCATTGACACGCCGCCGGTTACGGCTGTTGCCAAGGATGGTATCCAGTTGATTGCCAAGGCTCGCGTGACAGTGCGCGCCAACATCCGTCAACTCGTGGGCGGCGCCGGCGAAGACACCGTGCTTGCCCGCGTTGGCGAGGGCATCGTGTCGTCAATCGGCTCGGCAGCAAGCCACAAGGAGGTGCTTGAAAATCCCGACAGCATTTCCAAGTTAGTGCTTCGCAAGGGCCTTGACTCGGGGACTGCATTTGAAATTCTATCTATCGATATTGCCGATATTGATATAGGTAAGAACATCGGTGCCGCTCTCCAGATTGACCAAGCCCAGGCTGACAAAAACATCGCCCAGGCAAAGGCCGAGGAGCGCCGCGCTATGGCGATTGCACTCGAGCAAGAAATGAAAGCGAAAGCCCAAGAGGCACGCGCCAAGGTTATCGAGGCCGAGGCCGAACTGCCCCGCGCTATGGCCGAGGCTTTCCATTCGGGAAATCTTGGCGTGATGGACTACTACCGCCTGCGCAACATCGAGGCCGACACCTCGATGCGCGAGACAATCGCCTCGCCGTCAAAGAAATAAGGCAAGTTGTTGATGTTGAAAACGGCAGTCAATAAAGTTATTCAACGGACAAACAATGTCATTGCAACTAGCGCTTTCAGCGAACGTAATATAAGGTTTTAACACTATGGTTTTGTTTATCATATCGCTTGTCGTCCTGATAGGCGGATATTTTATCTATGGCTTGTTTATAGAGCGCATTTTTGGTTGCGACAGCAGCCGCAAGACGCCTGCCTACACCATGCGCGACGACGTTGACTATCTGCCGATGCCAACGTGGAAAGTGTTTCTGATTCAATTCCTTAACATTGCCGGACTCGGTCCCATCTTTGGCGCCATCATGGGCATAATGTATGGTCCGTCGGCATTCTTGTGGATTGTTTTCGGCACCATCTTTGCGGGCGCCGTTCATGATTACCTTTCGGGCATGATTTCGTTGCGCGAGGGCGGCACTTCGCTCCCCGAGATGGTAGGCCGCGAACTTGGCGGGTCTATCAAGCAGATAATGAGAGTGTTCTCCATCCTGCTGATGTTGCTTGTCGGTGCGGTATTTGTTGTCAACCCGGCGGCGTTGCTTGCGGGGATGACCCCCGACGCGATGACCGAGACCGTCTGGATTTTCATCATCTTCGGTTACTATATCCTTGCAACCTTGCTCCCCATCGACAAGTTGATTGGCAACCTTTACCCGCTGTTTGGCGCCGCGTTGCTTTTCAT
>JAFLTK010000083.1 GCA_022511505.1 Muribaculaceae bacterium | reverse complement strand
GCGAGCCATTGCTCGAAAAGGCCTTGGGGCGCGACGCTGACGCTGAGCGGGTCGAGGAAGATGTTGCCCGTGCGCTTGGCATCGTAGTCGCTGTTTAGGCGACGCAGTTCGGCGTCGAGGGCGGCGGCAAAAGCGTCCATATCGCGTGGGGCGCGGCTGAACTCGATGAGCCACTGATGGCGTCCGCGCGTGCGGTTGCCGGCATAGACGGGCGCCGCGGTGTAGTTCTCGACGCTACAGTCGAGCAATTGCTCCACGGCCGCAATGGCGCGGTCGGCGTTGTCGACCATCAGTTCCTCGCCAAAAGCGTTGATATAGTGCTTGGTGCGACCGGCGATGGTGATTTTCAGTGGCGCGACGCTCTCGACCTTGACGGTATCGCCGAGCATGTAGCGCCACAGGCCGTTGCACGAGGTGATGACCATCGCATATATCTTTCCCTCCTCGAGTTTCCACGCCGGGAGGACGTCGTGGCCGTCGTTGTATACCTCCTCGATGGGGATAAATTCATAGAAAGTGCCGTCGTTGAGCAACAGCAACATCGCGCGGTCTTCGCGCTCGCTCTGCACGGCAAAAAAGCCCTCTGACGCGTTGTAGGTCTCGACATAGCGCATCTTCTCGGGGTTGGTAAGCATCTGATATTGCTGACGGTACGGCTCCATGGAGATGCCGCCGTGGAAAAACACCTCGAGGTTGGGCCACACGTCATGTATCGTCTCGGCGCCAGCCTTGTGGATGATTTCCTTGAGCACAGTCATGAACCACGACGGGACGCCCGAGATGTTGGTGACGTTCTCGCCGATGGCGGCGTTGACAAGCGCCGGCAGCTTCTCGGTCCAGTTTTCCATCAGCGCAATCGAGCGCCGCGGGATGCGAACCATGTTGGCAATGGGGTTGATATTTTCTATCAGATTGGCCGAGAGGTCGCCGACTCTGACGCCGGGACGTGTTTTGAGTTCGTTGGCAAACGACCCGCCGAGGATAAACGATTTGCCGCAAAAGATTCGCGAATCGGGATACTGCTTGAGGTAGTAGGCCACTACGGCCGAGGCTCCGCGATAGTGGTTGCGCTGAAACGAGTCGGCCGTCACGGGAATATACTTGCTTTTGCCGTCGGACGTGCCGCTCGATTGTGCGAAATTTCGCGTCACGCCCGGCCAAAGGATGTCGCGTTCGCCGTCAATCATGCGCATAACGTATGGGCGAAACACGCTGTAGTCCAGCGGCCCCGGTTGTGTCGCCGCGAAATCCTCGTAACTGTCCACTTTCTCCAGATGATGTTCCTCGCCCCAAAGCGTTTTGCGCCCGGCAGCGATAAGCCGAGCCAATACGTCGCGCTGGGTCCTCTCGATGCCTTCAATCGTGGTATAGGCTTCCGAGTCCCTCAAAAATCGGTCAAAATAGACCCCGCGGAGAAGATTTGTTAAAATCATAGGCCAAAATTACAACTTTATTTTGACACGACAACAATCTCGCGTCGCTTGATTACTATCGGGTCTGAAAATTCGTTACATTTTATTTGGTTGTGCTATCGGTTTTTTGTTACTTTGCTCAATATATAACAAATAACCATGACAAAGAGATTATTTCTGACGATTTTTGCGACTGCCGCGATTGCGGTCGCCATTGACGCTGCTCCCGCTGTGACGATGAGCGTTTCAACAGCCGGGGGGCGACAGGTTACGGTTACAGCCGTGACCGATGATATTATCAAGGTTACAAATGTAGGCACCGATGAGGCGCCGCGCCCCACCGGCGCCGTGCTCCCGGTCGACGCTATCCCTACGGCCGACGTGTCGCGTCACGGCGACATGCAAGTGCTGACAACCGCCGGGGGCGTGATTGCCACGCTCGATTCCCGCGGCGCCGTCACCGTCAACGGGGGCCGCGACCGCATAGTCAGCGACAGCGGAGAGCGTTCCACGACCCCCTCAGGCGAGACGACTATATCAATATCAACCACCGGAGCTACCCACTTCTATGGCGCCGGCGAGCGCGGATACTCGTTCAATCTGGCCGGCGACACGCTGGTGATGTACAACAAGCAAAACTACGGATATGGCGCCGGCGAGGAGCGCATCAAGCAGATGAATATCACGATGCCGCTCGTGGTCGCCTCGACCGGCTACACTCTACTCTTTGACGACTGTGCCGCGGCCTCGATGGTGATGTCCAACCCCATTGTCTACACCACCGAGAGTCCCGCGCCGGTCGAATATTACTTCATCAACGGCGCCGGGACGCTTGCCGACGCTGTCAAGGCCACGACCTTGCTGACCGGCCGCCAGGCGTTGCCGCCGGTGTGGTCGCTGGGCTACATCACGTCGCGCTACGGCTACCGAACCGAGGCCGAAACCCGCGCCGTTGTCGACTCGCTCAAGACCCGCGGCTACCCCCTCGACGGCGTTGTCCTCGACCTCTATTGGTATGGTAAAGAGGAAGATATGGGCCGCCTCGCGTGGGACCCGGAGCAGTGGCCCAATCACAAGCAGATGCTTGCCGACCTTGCCGACCGAGGCGTCAAGACGGTGCTCATTTCCCAGCCCTACGTACTTTCCAACGGTCGCGGTGTTGACAATTTCAACGCTCTCGCCTCTGATGGACTGCTGTTGCAGGACAGCGCCGGCGAGGTGCTCCCGGTGACAATCTGGGTGGGCGAAGGTGGCATGTTTGATGTTTCGCGCCCCGAGACACGCCAATGGCTCAAAAACCGCTACCGCCAACTGACCGACGAGGGCGTTGGCGGCTGGTGGGGCGACCTCGGCGAGCCCGAGGTGCACCCTGAGGGTGGCGTCCACGCCAACGGCTTGACCACACGCCAATACCACAATCGCTATGGCAACGACTGGAGCTCAATCATCGACGAACTCTATGCCGAGTCCTACCCCTCGACCCGACTGATGACCCTCATGCGCGGCGGTACAACCGGCCTGCAGCGTCACAACGTCTTCCCATGGTCGACCGACGTTTCCCGCTCTTGGAAAGGTCTTCAACCCCAGGTGGTTATAATGCTTAACTCGGGACTTAGCGGTCTGGGGTACATGAGCCATGACGTCGGCGGTTTTGCCATCGACGAGAGCCGCCCCTACGACCCGGAGCTGTACATGCGCTGGCTCCAGCTCGGCACATTCTCCCCCGTCCTGAGAACCCACGCCCAGCAAACCGCCGAGCCATACCATTATCCCGACATCGAGCAAACCTTGCAACGCTATATCAAGGAGCGCTATCGCTGGCTACCCTATAACTACACCCTGGCGTGGGAAAACGCCACGACAGGCGCCCCGCTCGTGCGCCCGGTCAACTTCTACACCGGCACCGCCAAGGGCGACGACATTACCGATGAATACCTCTGGGGGCGCAACCTCCTCGTAGCCCCCGTGTTGACCGAGGGCGCCCGCAGTCGCCGCGTCATCCTCCCCGACGACGGTAGCAAATGGTTCAATCTCAATGATATAGCCGCGGCTCCCGTGGCCGGTGGCGACACAATCACGGTCGATGCCCCTCTCGACGTTCTGCCCTTATTTGCCCGCGGAGGCTCGTTCATTCCCGTTGCCGACTATGAAATGGACAACACGGCCGACTTCAATACGCGCCAATACACCGTCAATTTCTACCCCGTCGATGGTGTCGACGACTCGTTCACCCTCTTTGAGGACGACCACCTCTCGACCCGTTCGCTGGCCGACGACGCTTTTGCCCTCGTTCGATTTGACGGCGCGCGCGACCTCGACGGCGCGACCACAATCAACGTCACCAGCGAGGGCGATTTCGCCGGACGCGAGGCCGTCAAGCAGTTGACATTCAAGGTGTTCAACACTTCCGCACGACCCGCAGCCGTTTATCGCGACGGCAAGAAAATCTCCCGCCGAGATTACACCTACGACCCCGCAACCCGGTGTCTGACAATCAAAACCGCGTGGAACACCGCCACCCCGCTAAAAATCAAATTCAACTAAAATGGCCGAACATAATGCTTTAGGAGAATGGGGCGAACGAGTCGCCCGCGAGTACCTCCTGCGCCAAGGCTATGCCATCGGTGCCGAAAACACTCGCATCGGTAAAGCCGAAATCGACTTCATCGCCATCAAAGACGACCGAATCGTCTTTGTCGAGGTCAAAACTCGCACGACCGACTTTGTCGACCCGTCGGAGGCCGTCGACCTCGCCAAAATGCGCCGCCTCGCTCGCGCCGCCGACACCTACATCCGGTCGATGAACATCCTCCACGAGCCCCAATTCGACGTCATCACCATCATCGGCAACCCCGCCGCCGACCCCTCGACCGCCGTCATCGAGCACTACCCCGACGCCTTCCGGCCACCGCTCTCCACCCGCTAACCAATGTAAACCTATAAATTTGAGCGCAAGCACTTTCACAGCCCCAAATTACTATTGAATTGGCAGGTGGGATTTGGCGCTGTGGGAGCATTTATGCCAATTGAGAATGGCTCTATTTAGAAAAAGTATGAAAGACTTTAACCTCAGTTACACCCGGCGAAGCCACAGCCATGATTACTATTCCCACTGCGCCTACCATATAATCCTAAAAAAAGCTGATAGTTGCCAGCCATTCAGCGAGATTATTGGTGATGCTCGGATAACTCCCGGACAGCCCGGCTCGGCCAAAGTGAGATGGTCACATTTAGGCCGAGTCATTGCTGATGCCATCCATAATTTCCCTAATGATTTTCCTATTATCGCAATGTATTGTTATTGTGTGATGCCTGACCATGTGCATATTCTGTTGAGGGTTAAAGAGCGATCAAAATATCATTTGGGGGTTTATATTTCTCAGCTTACCGGCAAAATTACCAACAAATATAACGAAGAAACTCACCAACAGATTTCTCACACAGAAATCTTCCAGCCCAATTATACGGATAAAATTATTTATGCAAATCGCTCGCTCGACACCCTCTTCCGCTATATCCGCGAGAATCCGCACAGGCTGGCGATGCGGCGGCAATATCCGCAATTCTTTCAGCGGACGAGGAATATCCAAATCGGCGAAAAGCCGTACGAGGCCTACGGAAACCTCTTTCTGTTGCGAAATCCCGACAAGGAGGCGGTAAAAATCAGCCGCAAGGATTCGCCCGAAATCATTGCCGACAAAACCGCCCGATGGCTCGACGAGGCTTCGCGCGGCGCAGTCCTCGTCTCGCCCTTCATATCTTCGAAAGAGAAAGAAATCCGCAACAAGGCCGAAGCCCAAGGCGCCAAAATCA
>JAFLTK010000082.1 GCA_022511505.1 Muribaculaceae bacterium | reverse complement strand
GATTTCCTCCCCTTGCAATCGATGTACCCTCAAGCATCGATTGCAAGGGGAGGAAATCGCTGTTTCCGGCCTGAAAATGAACGTGGTCAGGCGCCGAGGCTCCACAGCGAGCACCGTTATAGAAAATGGTATAGTCGGGTAACTCTTTGGCCAATTGAGCCATATCGGCTACTCGTTTACCGAGAATTTGTGGCTCATGATGGCGCGACGGTATGGTCAGATGGCGCGGGAAGATTGGGAACGGATTAACCAAAACGACATATTCGCCAAAGTCAACACCGCGTTGTTCGGCGGGTCGATTTTCCTCGCAAAGGAAACAACGACGTTCGGCAATGCTCTTTGCATCAACCTTCGCGCCTGTCGAGACGATACGCGACGGGTTGAACTGCACTTTTATCGTGGTCTCCCCTACCGGAACTTCCTTGACACGCACATTCCTTAACGCTTCATAATTTTGTGCCGCCAAGGGCCACGCTGTCAACTGCTGTTCCAATAGGTTCTCAACCGCCCGGGCAAGGGATAGATTACATTCTGCTGTCATGCCTTAAAGTATTAACTGTTGAGACGACGTCGAGCAATTACTTCCCATGTGCGAATACGGTCCTTGTAGAGATTGTGGCCGTTCATTTTAACGCGGTCAAGGGCGGCGTCGCTGTTATCCTCCCAGCGACGGCACAGGTAGAGAACATCCCAGATGCGGCCGATGCGGTGGCGACGCGAGAACGCAAGCCCGAGGGCATAGTCCTCGCCGTATGATGTGTTGGGAACGCCAATTTCGCGCAACATCGGGGTAAAAAATGCGCGTGGAGCGCCTAAACCATTGATGCGCAACGCGTTATTGCGTCCATTATCGTCGGTCCACTCTTTGTGGTCTATGATGCCGGGGGGAATGGTGTTCATGTCAATATCGGTCAATTTGTAGGTACCGACAACCATGCCACATTTTTGGTCATAGAAAGCCTTGACAATTTTTGCCAGCGTGTCGGGACCCGAATAGACGTCGTCACTGTCGAGTTGAACGGCAAAGCGTCCGCAACGGCTATCGTTGGCGCCGAGGTTCCAGCAACCGCCAATACCGAGGTCTTTGCGCTCGGGGATGATATGGACAACGCGACGGTCTTCGGCTGCAATACCGGCGATGATTTCGGTGGTGCCGTCGGTCGAGTGATTGTCGACAACAATAACGTTGAAATCAAAGTCGGTTTCTTGGCTCAACGCGCTGCGGATGGCATCGGCGATGGTGCGCACACGGTTGCGAACAGGAATCAACACCGTTGCCTCAACGGGAAACTCGCCACCATTCAAGTCGACATCTTCAAAGTTGGGTGCAAGATATGCACCGATTGCTTTAAGGTGCTCGGTACAAGCCTTTTCCATCTCGATTTGCACGGCGCGGTTTTTGGGGTCAACATAGTCGAAAATCTTTTTACCCGAGGCGCGAGTGTCGGTCTCGGCATCAGTGTATAAATATTCGTTGACATGAACTATCGAGCCAAGTCTCGACAACGCCAAGCGCAGAGAATAGAGTCCGGCAAAATCATAGTCGGTCTTCAGTTGCTCAACTGCTTCGCGAAGTTTGGCAGTTTTAAACAGTATCATCCCGCCAAATTCAAAATCATCTCTGAGCGAGCCCTCTTGATAGTCTATAACGGGCGCATTTTTTACCGTACCGTCGGCAGTAGCGGCATAGTAGTCGCTATAGAGCATGGCGGCGTCGGTGTCATTGGCGATGTGGACAAGACGCTCGAGAGCGAGGTAACCGGGTTGCAGGTGGTTGACTCCTGTATATATTAATGTATAGGGAGCGGTCGCTGAGGCGGCGATAGCCTTAACGTCGGCAGTTGAACGAATCGAGTCAACTACTTCAACTCTCGCCACTACGGGCGACTCTTCCAGCGACTTGATGCTCGCTTTATTAGCATCTTCGGTGCCTTTTACTATAAAGCAATCAATCATTTTCATGGTTGTCTTGATTATCTATAATTGTAGTTTGATTTATTTGCTAAGGAATTTGAGTGACTGAGCCATAAGGCTGTTACGGTCATGAGCGCCCATTATCGACTCAAGCGGGAAACCGATTACAACAGTGCGATACTTGCCATTGTCCATTGCCGTACCTGCTACAAGATTGTTCTCGCCATAGCGCATGATGACGGCGCCGGTATTGTCATCGGCGGGATAGAACGAGTCGGGCGACTCGACTACATAACTGTCGGCGTTCTGGGTATTGTAGAAACTGAAACGACCGCCGTTAAACTCTTTGAAGCGCGACGGCACCTCAAAGGCCGTGCCTTCGACCGAAGCCTGCCCCACGCGCCAGTGATAACCGAGAACGTCGGTTGCAAAGCGCTGGTCGCTATCGAGTGTCTCGGGGCTTGAATAAGGATTGTCCCAGAGGTCGGTGGCAACGTATGAACCGGTAACAAGGATAGACCCTCCTCCGGCGGTATATTGCTCGATAGCCTTTTGCAACTCGGGTGTAAAACTCTTGTATTTAGTACCATACGCGCCGGTACCAACTTTAATTTCCTTTTGCTTGCCAAGGATGAGGTCGACGACAGCGGGGGTTTTGCCATCAGCTGCGGTCTCGGTCCATGCGGCTACACTTGATGAAATAAACGAGTGTCCGGTTGAAGCAACGGCTACACCATGGGTATACACATAGTCGTGGGTGTTACCGGCAATGACGCGGTCCTCGTAGTCGGCACGTGATGCACCAAAACCGGCGGCATCGTCGTCCATCCAAGGAATCTCGCGACGGAACTCAAACATTTTGCCGATGTGGTTAATATCAACTCGGTCGGGCACACCGCCGTCGCGCACGCTATAGAAACCGGCAATTTCGCCCGAATCAAACGTGTCGGGACCCGAAACGCGGGTAAAGCCGTTGACAATCATCACGTCGGGCGCTCCCTCGCCGGCTTTGAGAGCCAGGACTTCGCAAGGGAACGAAACGCCGCCGTCGTTTCCGGCAACAACTCGGTAGGAATGAATGGCATCGTCGGTCACGTTGATGTCATAACTTGTGCTCTCGACGCGTGCAACGGGGGCGAAGGCACCACCGTTCACTCGCTCCTCTATTATATAATATGTGGGAGCGGCAGTAGGCTCACTCGGGTCATCTGTCGCGGTCCATGTCAGCGTGTAGGTAGCGGCATCGCCGTTGCGACCCGTGTAACTGATAGCGGGAGCCTGAACGGGAAGCGGCTGAACGACGTAGGGACGTCCATCGCGTTCGGCGATGAATTTAAGCATACCTTTATATATAGCGCGCGAAACGGTGAAACGGAATGTCGGGTCGAGTCCATATTTCATGTCGGCGAAATTCTGGTGGCTCAACAATTCGAGCAACATTGAGGGCACCTCGGGCGAGCGTGCTTCGTGATACTCTTTGTCCCACATTGCGCGGCGAGTCCAGTTGGGCTCGTAGTTGGCGCGGATATCCTCGACTATTTCGGTTGCAATCAGGTCGCTCATGCGGCGAGAAGCGATGCGCGGTGTGCCGTTGCCAAGGTAGTCGCGACCTTGCGAGTGACTGCAATAGATTGAGAGTGTGCCGATGATCGAGTCGTTAGGAGTTGTACCGGCGTCGGTGTGGAACGCAAACGACAGGTCTACGGGGATTTTCAGGCCCTCTGCGTCGGGGTTCATTGACGAGCCTCCGGCAAGGTAGTTCACCCAGAGGCCGCGGCTGCAATAGTCATCACGGTAGTCGTTTTGGTTACCGCTCATAGTGTAAACGCTCTCAGGCATGCCGGCCCACTGCAGCCAATAGCGTGCACCCTCGGTGAAGCGGGGATAACCGCTCACTTGCGGAGTGCCCTCAACGCCGTCGGCCTTCGCTTTCTCGGTCTCTACATAGCGGGCAACGTTGCCCATACCTCCGCCAATCTTGACGGCATCGGCACTGACAACTGCTCCGACCTTGTCACTGACGTTTGAAAGCGACACTACCGGTTGCTCGCCGGCTGCCAAGGGATAGTGACCTAAATAAATCCAAGTTCCGCCGCCCATCTGTTGGTTTACGCGCGCGTGGCGATCGCCGGCACTGGTGTGAATGGTATATCGGGCATCGGTAGCGCTTTGGGGAAGTGACGCGTAGGAAACATAGACGGCATATTCGCCGGCCTCGGGAATAATTGCGCTCCATGTCGCCGATGCCTCGCCTTTTTTGCTACCGGCTTTGACGGTTTTGACTGCGCGGGCGGTTCCTTCCTTGAACGGATTGTCGCCGTCGCCCAAAACTGATTTCTTATAGGCAAATCCGGTGCCGGGCCCATCTGACCATCCTTCGCCACTCTCGGTGTACCCTTTCCAGGCAAGGCCGGGGTCGTTGTCAACAATAATCTCAACACGGCTAATGTCACGCTCGCGGGGCGACATCACGTAGGCACCGGCATTTTCAAGCATCGGCATCAAGTAGGGCATCACATAGCTCTGGGGATAGAGGTCCTCAACGGTCTCAAAGATGCGGGCGCGCTGCCACTCCCAGCGATTGAGCGATGGCTCATAATAATAACCGTGGCTCTGCCAAAGAGCGATATTCGAGCCATCAAGACCCTTAGGCGCACGAGGGCCTTCCTCGTGGTATACGAAACGCGCTTTTTCGCGCGGACCGCTCATTTTTATCTTGGCATCGGTTGTCAGCTGCTCGATGGGCCACGTGCCACAGTTGACAGTCAGTTTATATTTCTTCAAATCGGCAGGTAATGACTCGGCAATTGTAGATTTTATCTCGGTGGCAAGTGCCGGGGTCAACGAGCGATAGGCAAGTTCCTCGCTACAAAAGACCGTCACTTTTCGAGCCTTGTCGTTTATTTCAACACTGTCGACAACAATCTTGCCAACCGGGTTATGGACATCGGCCTTTATAGTGCTCAAGGCCGCATTAACTTTTGCCTTTTGCTCGGCGGTGAAGGTTGTTGCACCGGCAATACCGGTCGCAAACATCAGTGAAACAGCGACTAACGCCGCTCTTGTCGCCTTTCTTTTTGTTTTCATCATCAGCGAATTAGTTTTAAGGTGTAGGGTACTCCTTCTGTTATTTTACAAAAATAAATAAAACTTAATTAAGCAGAAAACATTTTGGCCACCAAATTTCAATTTGTAACATTTTTTAATATTCAATAACATCTTTTCAATTCACTGCACATCATCCTACCCACATCCCCGTGCGATAGCTGTTATCTAATATCGAAACGAAGAGCAGCGGTGCTAACTAATCTCAACGTTATT
>JAFLTK010000081.1 GCA_022511505.1 Muribaculaceae bacterium | reverse complement strand
TCGATTGTCGACCGCGTCTATTCCAAGGCATACCTGCGTCACCTCTTCATCGCCAACGAATTGCTCGCCCTCCAGATTGCCTCAATCCACAATCTCGCGTTCTATCTGTGGCTCGTCGGCGAGGCTCGCCGTCACATCATCGCCGGCGACTTTGCTACATGGAAAGCCGATATGGTTCAGCGAGTTACATCCCGTCTTTAACCCACTGTCATCCCCCCTGCCGTGAAGTCAAAATTCAAAATACCCGCAATCAAGTGGAATCCACGCTTCCTGACAATCCTTGACCGCTATATAATCGGCAAGTTTTTGGGAACCTACATTTTTGCTATCATTTTGATTTTGGCAATCACCATCATGTTTGACGTCAACGAGAAACTCGACTCGTTTCTCAAGGCCCCCCTCAAAGCGACGCTGTTTGACTACTTCCTGATGTTCCTGCCCTATTTTGCCAACCAGTTCAGCCCGCTTTTCACGTTTATAGCCGTCATCTTCTTTACATCCAAACTCGCTGACAATTCAGAGATTATCGCCATGTTTTCGACCGGCATGAGCTATCGCCGCTTCATGCGCCCCTATCTCATCTCGGCAGCAGTCATCGCCCTGGCCACCTATATCCTGAGCGCATATATCATCCCGCCCGCCAACGTCAAGCGTATCGAATACACCAACACCTACGTCAAAAACAAAAAGGTCGAGTATGGCACCAACATCCAGCTTCAAGTGTCGAAAGGCGTCATCGCCTACATGAGCCGATATGACAACACGACCAAGACCGGCTACAAATTCTCGCTCGACTCAATCGACGGTAAAACGCTGAAATCCAAATTGGTGGCACAAACCATTAAGTGGGACACACTCTATAACTGGCAGGTTCGCGACTACATGATTCGCGACCTCAAAGGCTCCCGCGAGTCAATCACTCGCGGCATGCGCCTCGACACCGTCATCGCCATCGAGCCCCGCGACTTCCTCATCGCCAAGGATGACCAAGAGAAACTGACCACCCCCCAATTGAGCGAATATATCGACCGCCAGAAAATGCGCGGAGTCGCCAACATCAAAAGTTTCGAAATCGAATATCATCGCCGCTTTGCAATGACCGCCGCCGCCTTCATTCTGACAATAATCGGCATGTCGCTGTCGTCGCGTAAAGTCAAGGGCGGCATGGGCATCAATATCGGTATCGGTCTGGTGCTCTCGTTCAGTTATATACTCTTTATGACCGTCACCTCCTCCTTTGCCGTCAGCGGCATCACATCCCCCCTTATCGCCATGTGGATACCAAACATCCTCTATGCCATCATCGCCGTCATCCTCTACCGGCGCGCCGCCGGCAACTAAACCCCGCTGTGAACTCCAACCCCCGCCGTCCTCGTCAGGGTGTCGGCGACCCGAAATCACCCTCCGGCGCCAACGTCGGGTTACGATGTAGGGACGCACGGCTCGTGCGTCCGTTTCACGAACATGGGCGAGAGAAACCGCGGGAGCGGTTTAAGATTGTTAGCCCCGGGTTACGGGAGCGAGCCTGCGAGCGACCTACCCGGGGACCCGTCGGCACTCTTATTTCCCGCGCCGCCATTTGACCCCTTTTTGTCTGAAACGATTTTCCATAAATTTAACACCCAAAAATTGGATATTCAAAAGATTGGTTGTAATTTTGCCATCAAATCGGGGGTATGATGTCGCGCCGAGCGATTCACCATACTCCCCTCGCTGTTTTTATAGCCGGTCTATCCTAAACCGACAATCCTTATCCGCACAATTTATTAACTTTCAATCAATATTTTATGAAAAAATTTTTACTCCTTTTTCTGTTAGCCCTCTTCACGGGTGCTGTCTCGTCGTATGCCGACGAAGTCAGTTTTGACTTCAATACGATGGGAAGTACCGGATGGACTTCTAGTTATGCTAACCATGTGGCTACCGGAGATGGTTATAAAGTGACTTTCTCTGCTGCTTCAAAACAAACAAGCACCATTACCGACGTACCTGTCACAAAAGCAGGTACAGTGACTTTTGAAATGACAAATGATAAAACTCTTAAAAATGTCACTTTCAATCTAAAACAATGGTCAAATAAGACTCAAACTGCAAAAATTTCGTATAAAACAAGCGGTTCAAATTCTTATACACTCATCAAACAAAACATCTCCGTTGGTACTGTTTTGAAGGTAGAAACTGGTGATCTTGTTGCCGATGTTGTAGCAGTGCAGTTAGAGTTTACTAACAGTAGTAATCAAATTGGCGTTGCATCTCTTGAATACACCGTTAACGATGTCGTTGAAGACTCTCGTAAAACTGTTAAACTTGAATGGAGTTCCGAAACCGCTACAGCTATTCTCGGCGAGGACTTTGATGCACCTACTCTTACAGTAAATCCCGAAGAAGCTTTGAGTGCTGTAACCTACAGTTCAAGTAATGCAGATGTTGCGTCATTTGATAACGGCAAACTTTCTATTAATGGAGCTGGCTCTGCAACTATTACTGCTGAAATCACTGAAAATGACAACTTTAAAGCGACATCTGCTTCATATAATCTGATTGTTATTGACCCAAACTCAACAAGTTATCAAGTTACGTTTAAAAATAACTCGGATAATGGAACTAGTAATCTTACCTCAACGACATTCCCCTCTGAGGTAGTTACAGGTTCTTCATTCATTTCATTTAAAGAATGTAGTAATGTCTATTCAGGTACAAATGGTTTAAAATATGGTTCAAGTAGCAATGCCGGTACTTTAACTCTTAATTTTGTAGATCCCTCTAAAATTAAGAGCATTACTGTAAATACCGCTAAATATAGTTCTGAGTCTAACACCATCAAAGTAACATTAGACAAAGGGCTTTCGACTCAAGTTGAATTTGAAGCTAAAGCCGTTGGTACTGAGTTCACATTAGATGTAAATTCAGAAACTAAATTTCAGACCATTACATTTGCTGGCGTGACTGCAAGCAAATCACGTTTCTATTTATGTGGATTCTCTATTGAAACAGCATCAGAAGCAGGTGGCGAAGAGCCTGAACCCGAGCCTGAAACAATTGCTGATCCCGTTCTTAGCATTGCAAACGGTTCTACTGTAACTGTTGGCGATAAGCTTGTTATTACTTGTGAAACCGAAGGTGCTGAAATTGTCGGTATGATTGGAGAAACCGACTTAGAAGGCTATTTCCCCTATACTTATACCTTTACTGATGCAGATGCAACTGCCGGTACAGTAGATGTTATGGTTTCTGCCAATAAGGGAGACCTCGAAAGCAACACAATTGAAGCTACCTATAATGTTAAAGCGGCTTCTATTGAGCCAGAACAGCCAACTAATGGGACTACTTACGCTCTCGTAACAAGCGCTGACGACCTTGAGATTGGTGGTAGTTATATTATCGTAGCCGCTGGTTATGACAAGGCAATGAGCACCACCCAAAATAGCAACAACCGAGGCGCTGTAGATATCACAAAGGATGAAGATAACAACACTATCACAATCACTGACGAAGCTGTTGAGGTTATAACATTTGAGGATTCGAATAATGCAGAATATCCATACTTATTAAAAGTTAATGATGGCTATCTTTTTGCTGGATCTAATTCTTCTAACCATCTAAAAACTCAACAAACAGCAGATAGTTATTCTCAACTGAAAGTAACCTTTAAAGATAATAAGACCTACTTACAGTTTAACAGAACAAGTGGTGACCGTTATACAATTGAATATAACAGCGCCAACAACAACGGTAATATATTCTCTTGCTACAAAGAAGACTCTCAGTCTGCAGTTGTTCTTTACAGAAGCTTAGACTCAGTAGAGGAGCCCGTTGAGAAATTTGAAGCACCCGTGTTCTATGTGAACGGCACCGCTGTTGAGGGTACTGAGTACACCTACAATGAGGGCGACAAAATCTCGATTGAACTCGATGATTTAATGATTATCTACACTACTGACGGTTCTGACCTTGACGTAGACGATTCTGAACTTTTCGTAGATCCCATCACGTTTGAAAAGTATGGTGTTTACACTATCAAGGCTGCCGCTACTGATGGTGAAACAATTGGTAACGTTGCTACTCTGACGGTTAACTATCCCGACCCCAACTATCAGACCGGCAAATTTACTTTCGACTTCACTACCGGTGAAGGTGTATATGGCCTTGTAACAAAATCAAACGAAAAAGGGAACAATGACTATCAAAAAGTTCCTTATAACTTCAATGACTCTACGAAATTTGTTCACATTGATCTTGAAGGTCGTTGCCGCCATTTCAAAGATGATAAAGGCTACCTTGATCTAAGATTCTTCAAGTCAACCGTTGATGAAAAAGCCGGCCAAATGACTATCTCAGTGCCCGATGGTTATGCAATCAAAACAATCAAGTTTAACGGTGGTGACTTTGGCACAAAAGCAACAGCCCTTTGGGGAACGCTCAACGCCGACGTTTGGACCTCTGAAAGCGCAAGCAATAGTATTACTTTTGTTAATAATACTGATGCGACTATTAAGGTCAACGCTATCGACGTTGAATGGGAAACCGGTACAGTAGAATATCCCACAGCCGATGGTGCCACAATCAAGGTTGGTGATGTTGAACAGCAAGATGAAGATTTCACCTATACTTTCAGTTATCAAGATAAAGGTGCTTATCCCACTGTAACTTTCAGCCACAACGAGGACGTAGACGTCTACGCCACCAACGTTGCCAAGAAAGTTAAAGCCGAGACCGAGCCCGAGAACGCTCCCGCCCGCGCTGCCGAGGCAACTGCCGACGAGACCCTCTACTATCGCGGTGTTGAGTATGTCAAGGTTGAGAAAGACGGCGAATACACCCCCGCTAACTTCGTTGCTGAAGATGGTAATAAGGCAGGCGCCGAGGTGACATACTTCTACAGCACCGCCGGCAAGGCAAGCCCCGTTCACACAATCACCTTCTCTGAAACTACCGGTGTTGAAAACGTCGACGTTGACACCGTGGCCGGCGAGGCAGAATACTACACCATCGGTGGTGTGAAAGTATCGGCCGACCAGATGGTTCCCGGCTTGTACATCAAGCGCGTAGGCACCACCGCCACCAAAGTAATGGTACGCTAAACCGTTCCCCGTCAATTAACATCCCCTGATATCGAGAGGGCGCGACCTTACCGGCCGCGCCCTCTCCCGTTTTTCCCCCCTCCCCCGTAGGGACGCGACATGTCGCGTCCGCGTGTAACATGTTGAATATCATCAGGCTCTGTGGACGCGACATGTCGCGTCCCTACCGGACGA
>JAFLTK010000080.1 GCA_022511505.1 Muribaculaceae bacterium | reverse complement strand
AGAAACTATAACTGGGGGATGGGATTCAGTCTGAAAGGCGGTTTCAAGTTCATCTACCCCAAATGGCGACTTACAGCGGGTGCCGACGCCCGTTTTTACCGGCTATATTCCCTGAAAGGGTACACACTCAACCCGCAGGAATATCCCGAGATTCTGGAGCCGAACGTGCAGGGTGATGCCAGCAATGCCAGTTTCTTCAATCTAAGCGGCAACATCAATTACATGATTTGGCCCCATGTGTATGCCTCGGTGATGGTTGACTGGTATAGAAGATACACCCACTATAGAGACTTGTTGCTGGTTATGAATCCCGACCCGGAATTTGACATTCCCGGTTTTGCGACACACAGCCCCATCTTCACCAGCAATCAGATAGGGCTTAAAATCATACTCACCTACCAATTTTAGGATGGGGTCAGGGGAATAATTCGGTTTTTCTATAAATTTGCATTATCTTTGTGAGCAAATAAACCTTAGATTAAAATAGGCATGAAAAAGTTACGTGTTTTGGCGATAGCGATGGCGGCAATCGTCAGTATAGGCGCGGCAGCAGCCGATTTTCACGACTCGCTGCGCGACAGTATTCTGAGTAACATAACCGGGGCAACCGTTAAACCCGACACACTGGCGGTGACGCGCTTTGGCGCACGCGGCGACGGGAAGAAGGATTGCTCGGGGGCGTTTGCCAAGGGTATCGAGCGTCTGGCGAAACGGGGCGGCGGCGTGTTGCGCGTCCCGGCGGGTGTCTACTTTGTCAGCGGCCCTATCGAACTGAAAAGCAACGTGATGCTTCATCTCGACGAGGGGTCTACCCTACTCTTTGACCCGAACCCCGAGCGCTACCCTATTGTGGCGACATCGTGGGAGGGGACACATTGCAACAACTACTCGCCGATGATTCGGGCTCGCGGCGCGGTCAACACGGGCATCAGCGGACGCGGCACCATCGACGGCAACGCGATGACGACATTTGCCACCTGGAAGCCTCGCCAGCGCGAAGCGTTGCTGCGTTCTCGCGAGATGAACCACAACCACGTACCTCGCGCCGAGCGAACCTTTGGCGACGGCGACTTTCTGCGCCCACAACTGATACAATTCTTTGAGTGTCAAGGCGTAACGGTCGAGGGCGTTATGATTACCAACTCGCCGTTCTGGTGCATCCACCTCCTTGCAAGCGAGAATATCATCTGCCGCGGGTTGCGCTATGACGCCAAATTGATAAATAACGACGGCATCGACCCCGAGAGTTCGCGCAACATCCTGATTGAAAACATCGACTTCAACAACGGCGACGACAATGTTGCCATAAAGAGCGGACGCGACGATGACGGACGCGACCCGGCGACATCGCCGTCAGAGAACATCGTCATCCGCAACTGCCACTTCAAGGGGCTACACGCCGTTGTGCTCGGCAGCGAACTGTCGGGCGGCATCCGCAATGTGATTATCGAGAATTGTGACGCCGCCGGCTATTGCAAACGCGGTTTCTATATCAAGAGCAACCCTGACCGCGGCGGCTTTGTGGAGCGAGTCAGCCTGCGCAACGTGCGTCTCGGCGATGTCGAGGACCTTTTCTATATCACTACATCCTACGCGGGTGAAGGTGCTGACAATGTGCACTATACGCGCATCGAGGACATCCACGTCGACACGTTGACAGCCGAAAATGTCTCGGCCTCGGCCATCGTCGTGCAAGGATTGCCTCAAATGCCGGTCCACAACGTGACCCTCAAAGGCGTGGAGTGCAAAAGTTGTGCCATCGGGCTGTCGGTTGAAAACGCAGTCGGCGTGACCGTCAACGACTGCTTCATTGGCGGACACGCCGGCGTGCCTTCGCTGGCAAAATAAGTTGTTAGTGTTGTTAGTGATTTTATTGACATCTTCATCGACATCATTAACAACATTAACATCAACAACAACATCAACAACAAAAACAACAAAGAATCAGTTTTCGTTGATGACTTGGGTGGCGAGCTCTTTGAGTTTCTCTTTGAGTTCGGCACCTTTCATTATTTTGATATTGCCGGTCATTCCGAGGCAGAAGCGAGTAATGCCGCTGAGCGACGATACTTGTGTAGTCAGTTGGTAGACATATTCGCCCTGGGTTGTCGATTTTAGTTTGACGCGCGCTTCGGGATATTCCTCCATCAGGACGCGCGCGGCATAGTCGTTGAGCAACAACTTGATTTCCTTGGCGTTGTCACGCTGGAGCAACATTCCAAAGAGGTCTATCTCGACGTTTTTGGCAGCCTTGGCATTAATCCACTTGCGGTCGGTGACCTCAACGGCCTGGCAACGTGACAGTTTGAACAGACGGCCCGATTTTCTCATCGGGTCATAGCCATATATGAGCCCGCGGTTTTCCCAAATTTTATAGAGTTCAACCTCGCGGTCCATGACGCCCGACGACGAGCCATATTGTCTGAGCATTACCACGTTGCGGTCCTTTACTGCTTGGCGCAGTTTGACGATGTCGCTCTCGCGCGACGCGGCTGACTGGAGCTTATATTTCTCGATTTCAGCACGGATGGCAGGCGTGATACCGGTCGTGCGACCACTGCGACGCACATAGCTTTCCTGAAACTCGTCCGGTCGATTGTCGGCCGCAAAAAGAACGGCATCGTAGGGATAGGGCTTGATGGCGACACGCAGCAGGTCAAAGCCGTTGTCGCTCGTCTCGGCGGTATAGGTGACGTTCATCGCAACGATGTCTTTGCCGCACGCATTGCCGTTGTATTCCTTGAACGCATTGTCGATAATCGACTGAATATAAATGCGATAGTTGTCCATGTTGGCAATCTTGATGTGACCGCTTCGAACGAGCGCATTTATATCGTCGGCCACACCGACGGCATAGCCCATGTCGTTGACGCCGATGATAAGTTCGCCACCGCTGCGCGAATTGAGGAAGCCACAGACAGCTTTGAGTATATTCCATTTCTGGTACTCGGGATTGGGGCGCGACTCCATCGGCGGGAACACTGCGGTTGACTTGAACTCGAGGTTGATGCTCTCGTCGCCATAGAACTGGCGTTCATCGAGCAAGGGGACAAATTCCTCCTCGACGCCAAGGGTGCGCGCGATGGTCTGCTTGATTTTGTTAAGTTCTGATGTGCCGATAATGTTGCTAAGGTCGTGGGATGCCTTTATTAGCGCTTGGAGGCGTTCAATCGACTCCTCCGACCGACCGCCGGGGAGTTGGAGATTGACGGTTGAAGTCAGGTCGGGGCCGCGATAGGTCCTGAGCAGGTCGATAACACGCTCTCGCTTGGTGACGGCCTCGAGACCGTTGATATTCGACGTGTGTGACAGTTGCTTGACCGGTATATTTCGGGCAAAATCAACCTTTAGCGCGATATACTGCATTGCATGCCATAGGTATTCAAAGTCGGGCGTGCGGTCAAGTAGACGTTCAACCATGGCGGCACAAAGGAGCGGCTTGAAGCGCTGAATAGGCGAACCAACAGCCGAGCGCGCCATGTAGTCGAGCAGGTGGCCGAGCAGAAACACCCGCTCGGCGGGTAGTTCTTCACGCTCAATTTTGAGTTCCTCGCGGGGCGCGAAACCGAGGCTAAACTCGCGGAAGTCGTCCAGGAATATGGTGTCACAATGGACAGCAGTCAGACCGTCTTGAACTTGTTCGGTCATCAGTGGCAACGCATAGACGTTCATATACGGGTTTCTATCTATGTCGTTGTCAACCATATCATAAACTTTCAAGACAAGGGGGTGGCCATTTTCGATGGCGTCATCAAACTCATCGAGTTCTTCCTCAGATAGATTGTCTTCCAGGGCGTTATCATCAACTCCTATTCTAATGCCGCCATTGCTAATCCACTGGCTACCACCGTTATATTCGCGGCTGTAGACCGCAACAACATCCTTTCCCTCCAGGGCGCATGCACGCTCGCGATAGAACAGTTCCATCGCCGGAGAGAGTTCAAATATTTCCTTGCCGCTACCGATTTTGACCAGCAAAACGTTGCCAGTCTTGAAGAACTGGAAAACAAAATTATTGTCAACGCGGAATTCTCGTTTTTGTTTAATTAATATCTTACCTTTCAGCGTGTTATATCGAGTATCAATTGTCTCGGCTATGAATTTAAGGCCGGTGCTACCGATAATGCGAACAACGGCAAAGTCACCCGGCATATAGTCTTTGAGAACAGTCTCGGGAGAGGGTGTCACCGAGGCCATTGAGTTGAGCAGGCGCGTGGAGAAGTTAAAAAGTTCGTCGAAAGTGCGCAACTTCTCGGCCTCGCCGGCCGGGACATCGATATTCACCAAGTTATCAAAGTTAAGTTGAGGTTCCGCGCTGCGACGGTCAAAGTCGGCCAGATTGTCGGGGTAAAGCGCCACTCGCTCGTCGGTAATCATCATTAGCCCGAGGCCTTCGTAATATAACTGCCGCCCGGGACGATAGTTGGTTAGGTCAAACTCAGTGTTTCCAAATCTAATCAAAAAGACCTCGGTCGACATTATGTCTTCACTGATGACGTCGCTCCACATTAGGCCTATATTGGCAATTTCATATCCCTTAATAACCCTCAGCGCCATTTCCCAGAGGCGACGCTGATATTCGGTCGAAATCTTGTTGTCGCTGAATAGTAATAGGTTAAGCAGTCCGATAACGTAGCGCGAGCAGTCGCGAGAGGCTTTACGCGTCGCAAGAATCGCAGCGCCAAGCAATCTGAGCACTATCTTTGTATCGACATTAAATTGAGGCTTGGCCCACAAGCGCGACTCGTTTATCGTCTCGATATATTCGTCGGCTAATGAACATAGGCAATCGAGCGTCGAGAGGTAATCAACATTGTCGCTTCCCGTAACATATTCATAGTCACGAAGATAGACAAGCATATCATTAAAGTTCTCAACGATATATTCTTTTCTCACTTTGAGCCAGAAGGCCGGACGGGTAACTACCACGGGTTGTGTGGCTTTCGGTACATTTGAATTTGAGGCCATAAATACTTAAACTTAAAAATTAAATTACAAAGTTAAGCATTTATAGCCAAAGAATCAAATATCATCCGGAGACAACCCGTTGCCTGTCGCCGTTTTTGTCTCCGGTATGAGCCCGAAGGGCAAAAGGACGGTTACTTGCTTTTGAGGAGGTCAATCATGTCCTCGCTGCCGAGCATGTAGAGGAAAGCGGTGGAATCGCCGCTCTTGGAGGCGACGAGAAGAATTTCGCAGGGGTCGGACTTGGAGTCGACGTAGACTTGCTCGCCCTCGGCGCTATGGTAAAGATACTGACTGCCAATGGCATTGAGGGCC
>JAFLTK010000079.1 GCA_022511505.1 Muribaculaceae bacterium | reverse complement strand
GACATGGACGGCCACCGGACGGTCGGTGGGGTTAAATTCCAGTCGCGGTGCAAGATAGCGCGCGGTAAAGTCCATCAATTCAGTAACTTTAACCTTTGTGAAATACTCCTGAATATGGTGCAGACACGGGCTTTGGTCACAGATGACTGGCCACTTGCCATGCTCTGATGCTTCCCACAGGACAGCTTCCAGTTCGTCACTCTTGCGGCGCGAAATGTCGGCCATACCCTTTGACGACCATATCATACCGCAACACAAGTTCTTGATATTGTCGGGAATAATCACCTCAAAACCGGCCTTGGAACAGAGGTTGACAACGGCGTCAACAAGTGCCTCAGCGGGCGCATCTGCTCCGGTCGTTTTTCCCATCGTGCGATTGATGCAACTGGGGAAATAGACAACCTTCAGCGGTGACGATATTGTCGATGTCGGGCGCGGATAGTAGGCTGTTGGCAACGCGGCGCTCCAGAGTGGCAGGCCGATGTGGTGCAGGCCGCGCCCCATCGCGTTGACTGCGTGCGGGCCAATAAGTTTCTTTACTCCGGTAGCAACCGAGAGGAGCGGACGGAAGCCGGCCTCAATTTTACCCATGTTGCGAGCGGCAAAGTCGGCAACCTTGTAACTGAACGAGCCCGGCTGATGAAACGCCGAACGCAAATGGCGGGTAAGGTCACCGGTATTTATACCCATGGGACATGAGGTACTGCAAAGGCCGTCGGCGGCACAGGTTTCGAGGCCCGGGTAATAATAGCCCTTGTCGAGTTCGGTAGACGTGTCTTTGTCACCTATGTTTTTGAGGCGTTCAATCTCGCGACGAACGATGATACGCTGACGCGACGACAGTGTCAATCCCCAAGAAACGCAATTGACCTCGCAGAAGCCACACTCGATACAACGGTCAACAACATCGTCGACCTGAGGCATTGTTTTAAGATCGTGAAGGTAACACTCAGGGTCATCGTTGAAAATGACGCCACGATTCAAGCGCCCCTCCGGGTCGAATAATTTCTTCAATCGGCACATCATAGAAAACGCCTTCTGACCCCATTCGCGCTCGACAAAGGGTGCCATATTTCGCCCGGTGCCGTGTTCGGCCTTTAGCGAGCCGTCATATCGGTCGACAACAAGATGCTCAACATCGGTCATCAGTTGGCGATAGCGTTCAATTTCTTCGGGAGTATCAAATGCCTGAGCGATAATGAAATGGTAATTGCCTGCAAGCGCATGGCCGTAGATGCAGGCGTCGTCGTAGCCGCTTTTGCGGAGCAGGTCGGCGAGTTCTACGGTTGCAGCGGGCAGGTCCTTGATGTGGAACGCGATGTCCTCGATAAGCACCGTGGTGCCGGGACGACGCGTGCCGCCGACGCTCGGGAAAATGCCCGAGCGCACTTTCCAGAACTGAGCCTGACGGGCCACATCTTCGGTAAACTCTACCGGCAACGCAGGATTATGGCGGTTAAACACCTCGACAATCTGCTTGATATTCTCGGCGAGTTGCTCGGCGCTGTCGGCGCGTGTCTCAGTCAGGATGGCGGTTCTACCCTCTCCGTTGGGGTCGTTGACACTCGCAAGCGACTTGGCGTCAAGCATTTCTGCCGCGCTGACGGGAGCCTCTTGCAATTCAACGACAGCCTCGCAAGCGCTGCGCATCTCGTCAAAATAGACCATCGCGCTCGCCTTATAGGGCTCCAACTTACCGGTGTTGAACGTTACCTCGCTGATAAAGGCAAGCGTACCCTCGCTACCTACCATACAGTGGGCAATGATGTCAATTGGGTCGGTAAACTCCACGAAAGGTCGCAGGTTTAGGCCCGTAACATTCTTAATAGAATATTTATGCTTTATCCGATTGGCAAGTTCAGGATCGGCAAGTATCTCATCGCGCATCTTTTCGATGCCGCCAACGATATCGGGTCGACGAGCCTTAAACGCCTCGCGAGACTCACGACTGCCGGTGTCAAGGATAGTGCCGTCAACAAGAACAATGCGGATGCTGTCGAGCATACGGTCGCTGTTGGCATGTGTTCCGCAACTCATTCCCGACGCATTATTTGCCACAATGCCACCAATCATTGCTGAATTAATCGAGGCAGGGTCTGGAGTAAAATAACGTCCGTAGGGTTCAAGTAACCGATTGACACGGGAGCCTATAACGCCCGGTTGGAGCGTAATTTTCTTACCCTCGGTCGAAATTTTGTAGCGGTTCCAGTCAGAACCAACGACTATCAATACCGACGGCGTTACCGACTGTCCCGAGAGACTTGTTCCGGCGGCGCGAAACGTGACATCAACCTTCTCGTCGACTGCAATGCCGAGAATGGCGACAAGTTCCTGCTCGTCGGCCACACGAACGACCACACGTGGCGTTATCCTATAGACGCTGGCATCGCCGCCCCATGCGAGTGTCATCAGGGGGTCGGTGTAAAGCCGCGTTGACGGAATAATCTCGCTCGCGCGATCGACAAACCGATCAAAGCGCTCGGTATTACCGATATTTTTATCGCTTTCGTTTACCAACATTATTTATATAGGTGATAGCGGGCTTTCTGCCTGTTAAAACTTTCAACATCTTTGTTCCAGTAGTCGACCATATCCTCCACGCGGTAACGACGGGCGAAAAGTTCGCGAATTTTGGGCGAACCGACAACTTTATCGAACATATTCAGGCGAGCCGGTTTGGCGACATCAAGTGCCTTGTGGTCGGGATACATGCGTGCAAGTTCCTGCATCACATAGAATTGTATCAGCGATAACGGCGCCTTGGCGGGGTCGGTGATATAAACCTCGACGCCTTGAATGTTCTCGCCCTTATACATTCCGTAGAAAGGCTTGAAGTGGAGCGGACGGAAGAGGACGCCGGGGATATTGAGCGTCGTGAGACTTTGACAGAGGCTGTCGGCGTCGACAAACGGGGCTGCAAACATGTGGAAAGGCTTGGTGTAGCCAACTCCGATTGACATATAGTCGAGTTCGCCAAGGATACCGGTTGCCGGATAGTAGAGACAATCGTCGGCATACGGGACATGGGGCGACGGCATAATCCAGGGCAAACCGGTTTCGCTCATCACCATATCACGCGTCCAGCCCTCCATCGGCACGATTGTCAAGTCAACTTTCTTGCCGCTGTCAAGCAGACCCTCTTCGTTGAGATAGCAGGCAAGTTCGCCGGGAGTCAGTCCGTATATATAAGGTATGGGGAAGCGGCTGACAAATGATTTTGACGCTTCTTCAACGAGATTTCCCTCTACCTTGTTGCCACTCAGCGGGTTGGGACGGTCAAGCACCATAAACTCCTTGCCGGCAACTGCACAAGCGTCCATCGCCTCGCCCATCGTGGAAATGAACGTGTAACTGCGCGAGCCGTTATCCTGAATGTCATAAACAAGAACGTCGATATCTTTGAGCATATCGTCGGTGGGACGATGGCCTGCGCCATAGATTGAATAGACCGTCACGCCGGTTGCCGGGTCGACGTAGGTATCGACATGGTCGCCGGCATAGACGTCACCTCTGACGCCGTGCTCGGGTGAATACATCGCCTTTAACTCAACGCCGGGTGCCTCATGGAGAATGTCAATAGTCGATTTCAGGCGAGAGTCAACGCCGGTGGGGTTGGTAATCAGACCAACTCGTTTTCCTTGGAGAACGTCAAAGCCGCGGTCGCGAAGGACTTCTATGCCCGGTTTAACTTGTGCTCCGGCCACGATTGCTATCTGCAATGCAACGGCGGCCACTAATATACTTTTGAGTTTCATTTCTTTTCAATTGTTTTACGTCCGAAATTGGGGTCAATTTTCAAGAATGCACAAACGCCGATTGTGGCGACGCAGCATATCATTGTCCAGATAAAGAAGTGCTGATAACCAATTGTTTCCTGCAACCATCCCGAGGCCATGCCGGGTATCATCATACCAAGCGCCATGAAGCCGGTACAGATTGCATAGTGGGCTGTTTTGTGCTCGCCCTCCGAGAAATAAATCAAGTAGAGCATATAGGCGGTGAAACCGAAGCCATAACCAAACTGCTCGATGAAGACACAGATATTGACGGTCAGCAGCGACGACGTCGGGAAATAACTAAGGTAAACAAAAGCCAAGCAGGTCAGCGACATAGACCACGCCATCGGCCAAATCCATTTCTTCAAACCGCCTCGGGCTGCTACTATACCGCCAATGATACCACCGATTGTCAAACCGATGATACCGACTGTACCATACACGATGCCTACCTCGCCGGTTGTCAATCCAAGACCACCCTTGTCAATCGGGTCGAGCAGGAACGGGTTTATCAGTTTGACAAGTTGGGCTTCGGGCAGTCGGTAAAGCAACATGAAGGCGATTGCCACCCAAATTTGCTTCTTGGCAAAGAACGAGCGGAATGTTTCAAAGAACTCTTTGACAATCTCTCCTGCTGTCCTTACACCCTCGCCGCGCAAGCTGTCGCTCGCGGGTCGCGGTAAGGCGCGCGAGTGGTAAATTGCTACAACAAAGAAGAATGCCGAAAGTGTTGCAAAAACAATCAGCCAAGCGAGCGGAATGTTACCCGACGCACCTTCAAACGTAGCCTCGACCGGCTTTGAAAGTTTATGGTCAATCTCATAATAGAGGTAAGCCGTTTTGTTCCAGTTCTCGGAGTTAAACGTGAAGTGGGTTGACAGGGCATTTTGTTCCAGTTTGATGCCGGGGTCGCCCGCTTTTTGAGTCACGTTTACAATTATCTCCTCGCCGGGAGCAGGAGCCTTGTTAAGACGGAAGCCGATAACGGTGAAACTGTTGGGTATAGCGTCAACAGCCTCGCGGTCCTCGCCGAAATGCTTCTTAACCCAGAGAGTAAAGGCGCCGGGGCCGTCATTGCTCGCTGCCGCCTGAGTAGCAGCGACCTCCTCGGGAGCAGTAAAACCATTTGCCGCGTTCAAATGCTTGATGGAGTCGCGAACGGCTGCGGCGTATGCTGTGAAAGGCACCTCGCCATCGGCGGTCTTAACCGTAGCCGGGGCTTTGACGGCAACGGTTGTGGCGTTTGCCGGGGTGAAGAATTGAAGTTCGCCCTGAAGGTCGGCCTCGGTGTCATCGATTGCAGCCATCGAGGGAACGGTCCACTCAGCGGCAGGGTCGGCATTTACTGTAATATGAAGAGGGCTAAGACCGGTGCCGGTTTCAATCACGCCGGCGAGAATGACCAACAGACCTTGGCCGGCCACCGTCGCTATGCGGTAGAACGTGGAGCGAATACCGACATATAGAGACTGTTCGTGCTCGCTAAGGGCAAGCATATAAAAGCCATCGGCGGCAATGTCGTGAGTTGCCGATGTGAAACCGACAATCCAGAAAATTG
>JAFLTK010000078.1 GCA_022511505.1 Muribaculaceae bacterium | reverse complement strand
CGACCACCGCCAGCTGCTGCATGCCCAGCTCGGGTGTAATCCACGGGCCGCCGCCAACGTAGCCGTTCGACAAATGTGTCTCAAATGTCAGCCCGAGCCGTTCGGCCTCCTCGGCGGCAAAAACGAGCATTTCCCACCACCGCGGCGAGAAAGCGTCGTCGGCCCCCTCGCCGTTGCCGTGCACCTGGTCATAGAACACCACACCGCCAACGCCCGCGTCGCGAAACGCCGTCAGGTCGGCCGTGATGCCCTCGCGTGTCGTCTCCGTTTCCCCGTGAAACCACCACACCTTGGTGCGCTCGGCCCTCTCGGGGTTGACAAATCGGTTCCACAGGCTGTCGAGGCTTTGGGCCGCAACACCGGCGACCGCCGAAAGGATATATAATAGAAATGTAAAGGCTCGCTGCATACGTTCAATTTTTATTCGCGAAGATAGCAAAAAATTCAGTAACAACCGCCCCGCCCTCCGGCTTTTTCGCTCTTTTGGGTCCATACACGGTCCCGTCGGACAAAAAAAATTGGCGTGCCATTGATTTACAATAATTTATTTGTAAATTTGCAAAAAAACAATCAGAGAAATGAAAAGAATTCTGTTTTGGGTGGCCGGATGCGTGCTCGTTGCACTCGGCTATTGCGATGGTGCCGGCGGTGGCGCGGGCAGTGTCGTTGCCGGGGTTATCACGGCGGCGATTTGTGCCGTTACCGTCGGTCTTACGGGTTATATTGCCTTTGGAGACAAGGTGGGGCTTGCAAGGCGTCGCAATCAGGTTCTGACAATCTCAACCGTCGCTTTGGGCGCGTATTTTCTCGGTTATGCGACCTCTGAATTTATTTTCCCGGCGGCTCTGTCGGCACTGTGCGTGCTTTACTATAGCGGTAGGGATTACAGCGATGATTGTGCCGTTCAGGGTCGCGTTGGTCGTGGTGCCATAGTGGCCGTAGTAATCGGAGTCTGCGCGTTGCTGTTGTATACTTTTATTGATAATGTGGCTGACACTGCGTTTACCTATTTCGGTGAAATTTCCTATGAAATTAAGTATTGTCTTTTGGGCCTATTGATTGGGTTATATCTGTTGTTTCTCGTCTTGCTTAGGATTTATTTTGAGCGCAAACTGAGATTTCCCATCTATCGACCTTGCATTGTGGCGATTGCGGCGGGATGGTTCTTCCTCGCTCCGTTGGCAACCGGATTGCTCCTTGTGCTCTTTCCCGGTTATCTACATCTCCTCTATTTATGGTTCTATCCTCAAATTGCGCTAAGATGAATAAATATTACCTGTTTCGCGCCATTCAACTGACGCTTAGTTATTTGCTTATTATCGCGTTGGTCGCATTGCTTTTTGGGTCGTATTATTTCGCGGTCCCGATACTTTCTGCTTTGACGGCAATTGGCATATATTTGCACGGCAATACCTACCAGGACCTCGAAGACCGTGATTATCGGCAACTGGAGCAACGTAACGGATTGCTGATGTTAATCTTCTTTGGTTCGACGTTTTGTGCGATTGAAATTTTGACGGTGGTTTTGACGGGTTCGATACCTTTGTGGGTCCACTTGACCCTGGGTGTAATGTCGGTCGCTCTCTTCTATCTGCCATCGCTAATGAAGCGAGAACTGGAAAATTAACTTTGCTAATCATTTTTAATATTTCAAATCAATCAACAACAATACCAACATCTGCAAAGGATGTGAAAAAATGTTGAGAAAGGTTTGGTAATTAGAGAATTAATTAGTAATTTTGCAACGCATTTGAGACCCCGCCTGCGTGTCATCGAGGCTATCCCGCTGATAGTCAATGGTGTACGCGCGGTTTATGGTGTGGTGTGAAGATGTTTGATTTGAAAAGAAGAAACCAGTAATAATCATAAAAAGTTAAACGAAAGAACTAAGATGCCTACAATTCAGCAATTAGTAAGAAAAGGCCGTGTTGCTCTGGAGGACAAGAGTAAGTCTCCCGCGTTGGATTCTTGCCCCCAGCGTCGCGGCGTCTGCGTGCGTGTTTACACAACGACTCCCAAGAAGCCTAACTCGGCAATGCGCAAGGTTGCTCGTGTCCGCTTGACCAACGGTAAGGAGGTTAACTCCTATATCCCCGGCGAGGGTCACAACTTGCAGGAGCACTCAATCGTGCTCGTTCGCGGTGGCCGTGTTAAAGACCTCCCCGGTGTTCGTTACCACATCGTTCGCGGTACGCTCGATACATCAGGCGTTAAGGACCGCACTCAGCGTCGCTCAAAATATGGCGCTAAGCGACCCAAAGCAGCCAAGAAGTAATCGATAGAACGCTACACTTCTTTTCTTACAACAAAAAACCAACCGCTCTCGCCCCGCGCGAGGCACATTAATTAAACCAAGTTTTTTAAACTTAGTTTTTGACGATTGGAAGGCTAATTTCCCGGTTGAGTAAACGGCATGGCAGAGGCCGGGCCGTTGAAGATGAACGAAACAGCAACCAAGCAATCAAAACTTAAACGTAACTAAACAAAATGAGAAAGGCTAAGCCCAAAAAACGGATTGTTTTGCCCGATCCCGTTTTCAACGATGTCAGAGTGTCAAAGTTTGTCAACCATCTGATGTATGATGGCAAGAAGAACACTTCCTACACTATCTTCTACAGCGCCCTCGACCTCGTTGCAAAGAAACTCCCCAATGAGGAGAAGACAGCACTCGAGATTTGGAAGAAAGCTCTCGAAAACGTTACTCCTCAGGTTGAGGTTAAGTCGCGCCGCGTTGGTGGTGCAACTTTCCAGGTTCCTACCGAAATCCGCCCCGACCGCAAGGAGTCAATCTCTATGAAGAACCTTATCCTGTATGCTCGCCGTCGTGGTGGTAAGACTATGGCCGACAAACTCGCTGCCGAGATTGTTGACGCCTACAACGACCAGGGTGGCGCGTTCAAGCGTAAAGAGGACATGCACAAGATGGCCGAGGCCAACCGTGCGTTTGCCCACTTCCGTTTCTAAACTATAGCAGGTAAAATTCAATAGAGATATTCACTTATTCTAAGATAAGAAAGATAAGAAATGGCAAAATCTGACGAAAGATTGAAATTTACCCGTAACATCGGCATCATGGCCCACATTGATGCCGGTAAGACTACGACTTCTGAGCGTATTCTTTTCTACACGGGTTTGACTCATAAAATCGGTGAGGTGCACGATGGTGCAGCCACCATGGACTGGATGGAACAGGAGCAGGAGCGCGGTATCACTATTACCTCGGCTGCTACTACCACTTTCTGGAACTATGCCGGTGACAAGTATAAAATCAACTTGATTGACACTCCGGGACACGTAGACTTCACCGTTGAGGTTGAGCGCTCGCTGCGCGTTCTCGACGGCGCTGTTGCTACATTCTGTGCCGTAGGCGGCGTTGAACCCCAGTCTGAAACCGTTTGGCGCCAGGCCGACAAGTACAACGTTCCCCGCATCGGTTATGTCAACAAGATGGACCGCAGCGGTGCCAACTTCTTTGAGGTTGTCCGCCAGTTGCGCGAAATCCTCGGTGCCAATCCCTGCCCCATTCAGATTCCTATCGGTGCCGAAGAAACCTTCAAGGGCGTTGTCGACCTGATTACAATGAAAGCCATCTTCTGGCACGACGAAACCATGGGTGCCGACTACTCGACCGAGGAAATCCCCGCCGGTCTTGTTGACGAGGCTAATGAGTGGCGCGACAAGATGCTCGAGAAGATTGCCGAGTTTGACGACGCGCTGATGGAGAAATATTTTGACGACCCCTCGACTATCACCGAGGACGAAATCCGCAAGGCTATCCGCACGGCTACCCTGAAGATGGAAATCGTCCCCATGATTTGTGGCTCGTCGTTCAAGAACAAGGGTGTTCAGCCGCTGCTCGACGCCGTCTGTGCCTACCTCCCCAGCCCCACCGACGCCGGTGCGGTCGAGGGTACCTATCCCGGTACTGAGGATGTTGAGACCCGCGAGCCTTCGAGCGACGCTCCCATGTGTGCCCTCGCGTTCAAGATTGCGACCGACCCCTACGTAGGCCGTCTCTGCTTCTTCCGCGTTTACTCGGGTGATGTCAACTCAGGCTCCTACGTGCTCAACTCTCGCTCAGGCAAGAAAGAGCGCATCTCGCGTCTGTTCCAGATGCACTCCAACAAGCAGAACCCCATGGAGCGCATCGGTTGCGGTGACATCGGCGCCGGCGTTGGCTTCAAGGATATCAGAACCGGTGACACCCTCTGTGCCGAGGATGCTCCCATCGTTCTCGAGGCTATGGACTTCCCCGATCCCGTTATCGGTATCGCCGTCGAGCCCAAGACCCAGAAAGACCTTGACAAACTTGGCGTTGGCCTCCAGAAACTTGCCGAGGAAGACCCCACCTTCCGTGTGCAGACCAACGAGGAGACCGGTCAGACCGTCATCTCAGGTATGGGTGAGCTTCACCTCGACATCATCATCGACCGTCTGCGTCGTGAGTTTAAAGTAGAATGTAACCAGGGCCGTCCCCAGGTAACATATAAAGAGTCAATCACCAAGCCCGTCGAGCTTCGCGAGGTATTCAAGAAGCAGACCGGTGGTCGCGGTAAGTTTGCCGATATCATCGTTCGCGTCGAGCCCGTTGACGAAGGCTTTGAGGGTAACCTCCAGTTTGTCGACGAGGTCAAGGGCGGTAACATTCCCAAGGAATTTATCCCCTCGATTCAGAAAGGCTTTGTGACTGCAATGAAGAACGGCGTTCTCGCCGGCTTCCCCGTCGAGCAGCTGAAAGTGACCGTTATCGACGGTAGCTTCCATCCGGTTGACTCTGACCAACTTTCGTTTGAGCTCTGCGCCATCCAGGCATTCAAGAAGGCTTCTGAAAAGGCAGGTCCCGTTCTGCTCGAGCCTATCATGAAAATCGAGGTAGTGACTCCCGAGGAGTCGATGGGCGACGTCATCAGCGACCTTAACAAGCGTCGCGGCCAGGTTGAGGGTATGGAAACCTCACGCTCGGGCGCTCGCGTCGTTAAGGCAAAGGCTCCGCTCGCCGAGATGTTTGGATATGTAACCGCGCTTCGAACCATCACTTCGGGCCGCGCAACCTCTACAATGTCTTTCAGCCACTACAGCGAGGTCAGCAACTCGATTGCCAAGAGCGTGTTGACCGAGTGTCAGGGCCGCGTTGACCTTATCAAGTAAACCAACCCTAAAGGCATGAAAGCATAACCCCGGCTCCGAGCCTCCCTATAACCGCCGCCCCGGTCCAGCGATGACCGGCGGCGACGGGTAAACCGGGAAAACGCGGCGCCGAGGATTACCAAGCAAAGAAACATTTTTAAATAGCTTCTATAAAATGAATCAGAAGATTAGAATTAAACTGAAGTCTTACGATCACAACCTCGTTGACAAGTCGG
>JAFLTK010000231.1 GCA_022511505.1 Muribaculaceae bacterium | reverse complement strand
ATTTGCGTCATTTAAAGTATCATTTGCGCCGTTTAAAGTATCATTTGCGCTGTTTAAAGTATCATTTGCGTCATTTAAAGTATCATTTACGCCGTTTTCGGTATAAACTGGTTCATAACAGGTTGATTCTGAAACCAAAGGTAGTGTTAGCCAAACTTCATTTACTTCGCATTCTTCGCGAATGTCAGGAGACTTAAAACCGAGATTTTTCCAGGCTTGCATTATTTTAGTGAATCCGGAACCTATGTTATCGCCAAAACCTACCATTCTAAGCATTTTTTGGATAGTACTATTACGAGCCTGAGTGTACTCTCCATTATAAATTCTCTCAGGAGAAATTCTTAAAACCCCTGGATTGCGCATAACAATCCTATCGGTTTTTCTATCAATTCGTAATACTCCACCTAATTTGTAGTCACAATATGTGATGCTATTGACCATAGCTTCTCTCACAGCCTCGTGAAGCAGACCACCATCGTTTCTTTTAATGCCATTTAATTTGCCCTCAGAGGGAAGGGTAAACAGCAACTTGCGCATCGAGAGTGTAAGGAAATTATAAAGATTATCTTCCCATCGGCCGTCATCGGTTAAACGATCATTCCATTTTTTGCTATCTCCAAGTTCAATATTTATCAAATCTAAGTAATCAACTCTAAAATTCTGAAAATTTTCATGGATAGGCAAACTTTTGCCAAACATTAAAAGCCCGGCCATGGTTATTCCTTCCAAGGATTTATGCCTATTTACGGCATAGCCACCTAATTTTAATAGGAATTCTTTGTCAGACACATCATTGAGGGCATTTTCGGGATTGGCTATTTTAAAGGCTTGTCGATATTTTGCTAATGTATCTATATCGATATCATCCATTCCGTAATGTTCTATAATTTGCTGGTCAGTGTCATCGCAACTGTCTCTTATGAGCATGGTTAATTCAGTTGGTGTCACGTGTCTATCTCCTTCGTGAACACGTTTAAATGTGCCTGACTGGATATTGTTGTTTATATATATCGGTTTCTGTCGGTAATCGGCTTCGTTGATGGCGATATGTATAACATATTTACCATCAATTGAGACAATTCTGACATCGCTATCGACAAGAATGCTTTGACTTACTTTCTGCTTGTTATTCAGAATATTGAAGAAGTCAGTAATTACTTTATTGACGTCTGAAACTCCTGTAATTGAAAATCGGGTTTCGGTCAATGGTTTACTCTTGTCTTCTGTTATCCCAAGAAGGATTACTCCGCCTCGAGTATTAGCAAATGCAGAGTAGGATTCCCAAATTGAGCGGGGTAAAGTATCATTACAAGCCTTCATCTCAACATGAAGTCCCTCACCTTGCTCAAGCAATTCATAAATCTTTTCAGGAGTAATCATTTTGCAAATATTTAGATTGCAAAAATAATAATTTTAGATGAAATTATATACTAAAATTGATTGAATGTCCTTGAATGTCCTGAAATTATGGTCGAGGTAGTCAAGGTTTTGTTTCTCGGTTTCCGTAAGAGCCGAGATTGGCGGGCGATTACTCGGCGGGGGTGGTTTTGTGGCGGGAGCGGTAGTCGGTGGGGGAGACGCCGAGGCTTTGCTTGAAGGTGCGGGCAAAGTAGCGCGAGTCGGCGTAGCCGACGGCGTGGGCAATGTCGGCAATCGGTGTTGCGGTTGTCGAGAGCAGTCGGCATGCCTTGCGCAACCTGACGCAAGTTACAAAATCGATTGGCGACAGGCCGGTTACCTCCTTGAGTTTGCTGTAAAATGCCGAGCGTTTCATGCCGGTGGCCTCGACCATGTCAATGATTTTAAGGTCGGGGTTGGAGTAGTTTTTTTCAAGCCACGAGAGGACGATGTTGAAAAATTTCTTATCAGCCGGATTTTTGGGCTCTTGCATTTCCTCGATGGGGAGCTTGATGGCGTCGGTCAGATGGGGTTTCTCGGCGCGCTGTTTTTTTACTTGGGGATGAACACGATGGTAGAAGTAATATCCTATGATACAGAGTGTTGTCAGCGCTTCTGAAACAAAAAGCGCTTCCCAGATTCCCTCGGTTCCCCAAGCAAGGGGGACGAGCAGAAACGCCGGCACGAGGAACACAACGCCGCGCAACAGTGCAAAAACGATGGCCGGGATGACCTTCTCGACGCTCTGGAAATAGCCGATGGCGGTCATGTTGAATATAAAGAACACAAAGGCGGTCGAAAACTCGGGGAAGCCCTCGATGGCGATGGCGGCAGCCGGGCTGTCACCGGGCAGGAACAGGAGGACCATGGCGCGCGGGAAGACGACGAAGCCGGTCGTGACGATGGCGCCGCAAATGATGGCCGAGATAATAGCAAGTCGCTCGGTAGCAATCACTCGCGAGTTTGATTTCAGTCCATAGTTGTAACTGATGATAGGCTGGGCCGACTGGGCGATGGCGTTGCCAATCATGAAGACAAACGGGCAATAATAGCAAGCGATGCTGAACGCGGCGACGCCGTCGTTGCCAAGGTAGCGCATAAACACCAGGTTGCCCATCAGCATAATCATTCCCATCGTCGCCTCGCCGAGCAATGCCGACGCGCCTATCTTGCATTGATAGATGATGTTGCGGACGGTCAGCCAAAGGCTTTTGGTGCTAAATTTTATTTTTATAAAAGTCAGTCGGCGAGAGAAGAACAACATGTAGGCCATCACCATCAATCCGCCGACGAGGCAACTGAGACAGGTCGCGACGGCAGCGCCCCACAGCCCTTTGTGCAACGGGAAGATGAACAGCCAGTCGAGGAAAATGTTGAGGACGCCGGGGATGATGTTGCACCACATCGCATATCGAGGCGACCCGTCGAGCCTGACGACAAACAGGCCGATGACACACCATATCTGCCACAGGCAACACACAAAAATCCAAGGCATATAGTCCTTGACAAGCGGCATCAGCGACTCGCTACTGCCCAGGATGCGGCCTGTAAACTCGGGGTTTATAAGGGTGATTAACAGGAAGGTAAGAGTGGCAAGAGTGCCAACGGCCATCGCCTGAGTGATATTCAGTCGGGCCGCTTTAATATTGCCCGCGCTCAGATGGACCGACGACACAACCGACGAGCCGACGCCAAGCATCAGCCCGATTCCCATTAGTAACATTGTAGGGGCTATACATATATTAACTGCTGCCAGCGCATCGCTGCCAACCCCTTGGCCAACGAATATTCCGTCGGTCGCTGTCACTGCACAGAGCGACAACATTCCCAAAAGCGTTGGGAAAAGATACATTTTAAAAAGACGCGGGATTTGTACTTTCCCAAGGTCAATTTCATCTCTTTTCACAATATAAATGGTATAAATATGTTAAGTTGTTGTATATAAATGCGTGATAAAATTAGGTGTCACAAAGGTAATAATTGTGTCGATATGGTGCAAAATTTTTGAAAAAAATTGCGACAAATCGCGACAAATAGGTTAAAAAAGCAAAAAAGTTACCACGAATAGTGAAAGGTGAAATATTTGTTGTAAATTTGCGGTTTGAATTTGGGACAAGAAGGTATCGACCGTGTCTCAACGTCCAAACAGCATAACCCAAAGACCCCAATAAAGATGAAACAACTTGAAAGATTGCTTGCCGAGAAGTTGCTGAAAATCAGCGCAATCAAACTCCAGCCCGAGATTCCCTTCACATGGGCGTCGGGTTGGAAGTCGCCAATATATACCGACAACCGCCTGACGCTGTCCTACCCCGAGATTAGAACGCTTATTAAGGTGGAACTCACACGCCTCGTTGCCGAGAACTTCCCCGAGGCCGATGCAATCGCCGGCGTTGCCACCGGAGCCATCGCTCAGGGCGCGCTCGTGGCCGATGAACTCGGTTTGCCATACGCCTACGTTCGTTCTACCCCCAAGGACCACGGTCTGGAAAACTTGATTGAAGGCAATCTCAAGCCGGGTCAGAAAGTGGTTGTTGTCGAGGATCTTATCTCGACCGGCTCAAGTTCGCTCAAGGCTGTTGAGGCTATCAAAAATGCAGGTTGCACCGTCGTTGGTATGATTGCAATCTTCACCTACGGTTTCCCCGTTGCCGAGGAGGCCTTCGAGAAAGCCGGTGTTCAACTCTACACCCTTTCCAATTATCCCGCCATGCTTGAGACTGCCCTCGAAATCGGCTACATCAAGCCCGAGGACCTCGAGACTCTCCACGAGTGGCGTGACGACCCCGCCAACTGGCGCGTTTAATTTTTTAGTTTTTATTGTTTTATTGTTTCATCAACAACATCAACAACAATAACAACAATAACATCATCAATAACAACAAGTTACCAAGATGTCTACATACAAAAGCAAGGCGACGACCGTCAACCAGCCGGTCGAGACAACCTTTGAAAATATCTCCAACCTGCCTCGCTTGCAGGAATATATCAACCGCCTTCCTCAGGAGGAACTCCAAAAGATTGGCGAAATCAACTTTACCGAAGATTCAATTGTCATCAAGGCTCCGGCTGTTGGCGAAATTGTGCTGAAAGTAGTTGAGCGCACCGCCCCGTCGCGCATGAAGTTTGCGCCCGTCAGTTCGCCCATCCAGATGGAAGTTGCGTTTAATCTTGCCGCCGAGGGCGCCTCGACAACTGCGCTGTCGACCGAGCTCGACGTTGACATCCCGATGATGCTCAAGCCCATGGTCGGGCCCAAGTTGCAAGGGGTTGCCGACCGCATGGCCGAGGTGATTGCCAACCTCCTCAACCGAGGCTGAACACTCGATTTTTAACATTCATGGCGTGAACATCCCGTGATGCTCACGCGTTAAAAAGTATAATCGGGGCGCACGGCGCCCCGATGTAATTTAAGTATCCATTAAAACCTCTAAAAGAAGATGAAACGGCCTGTGTTTCAGTTACTTGCAGTTGCAGTGTCGGCGCTGCTGACCGCGTCGTGTGCCCACTATGAGAACCGCATCCCGCCGTCGGTTGTTCGCCTGCCGTTCAACACCGTTGGCGACTGGAATACCTACGGTATCAGCGGTGCCTATTCCCACGCCAATTTCATCAAGGAGGAACGCGTGCCGGCCAATTATCCCTATACAACCATCAGCAAAACCGGCTTTGGCGGCATATTGCTCGTCACCGACATGCACGGCGACTATCATGCCTACGACCTCGCTTGTCCCGTCGAGATGAAGCGCAACGTGCGCGTCAGCATCGACCCCGAGCAGTTTATCGCCCGCTGTGAGGTCTGCGGAAGCACCTACGATGTCTTTGACAACCTTGGCGTCCCCTTGACCGGTCCCGCGCGCGACTATGGCTACCGCCTCGCCCGCTACAACGTAGGTCCCGGCCTCAACGGCGAGTATATGCTCGTCTACCACTAATAATGTTTTTAGAGTAATTACAAGAGTTTTCTGAGGTCTTCTATATCCGGAAGATCGAACGTTCTTTTCTTGGTTTAGAATTATTATATGATGTGTAAACGGCAGATTTACAAACGATTGTAATTCGTCAGTCATGACTGACGAATATAATGGCTACGAAATTGCGGTATCAATCTCGTTAGTCATAACTGATGAATTAGCGGAGTAAGACTCTGCCTTAGAGAGGTTGGTTTAGGGCTGAGGATTTAACGGCGATAGAGGACTGTTTGAGTGCTGTTAATATTTTTTATCATATTTATTGTGGTAAATTAGTTTTGCTCCCGCTTTTTTTAGTAATTTTGCACTCTCAAAACACTATTATATAGCAGACCAGTTATGTCGGAAATCAAACCAATCACTACAGCGCTTATATCAGTTTACCACAAGGATGGACTTGATTCAATCCTCGAATTGCTTAACAATCAAGGTGTCAAGTTCTTGTCGACCGGTGGGACACACGATTTCATCACTTCATTAGGGTATAAATGTGACCGCGTCGAGGATTTGACCGGTTATCCCTCGATTCTTGGCGGTCGAGTGAAGACGTTGCACCCCAAGGTGTTTGGCGGCATTCTCAATCGCCGTGACAATGCCGATGACCGCGCTCAAGTGGAGCAGTTTGAGATTCCTTCAATTGACCTTGTTATCGTTGACCTTTATCCGTTCAGCGAGACAGTTGCCTCGGGCGCATCTGAGGCCGATATTATCGAGAAAATCGACATAGGCGGCATTTCGCTCATTCGTGGCGCCGCCAAGAACTATAACGACGTTGTCATTGTCGCCTCCAAGGCACAATACAAGCCCCTTCAGGAAATCCTCGAGGCACGCGGCGCGCAGACCACTCTTGCCGAGCGTCGCGCCTTTGCCCGTGACGCCTTCATGGTATCGTCGGGCTATGACAGCGCCATTTTCAACTATTTTGACACAACCGGCGAAAACGCTACCCCGACGGCTCTGCGCGTGGCCATCGATACCCCCAAGGCGTTGCGCTATGGCGAGAATCCCCACCAGAAAGGCACATTCTTCGGTGACTTTGACGCCATGTTCAGCCAACTCCACGGCAAGGAGATTTCCTACAACAATCTCCTCGACATCGACGCTGCCGTGGCTCTCATCGACGAGTTCAACGGTTGCGGTCCGACTATGGCTGTTCTCAAGCACAACAACGCTTGCGGTCTGGCAACACGCCCGTCGATTGCCGAGGCGTGGGAGGCCGCGCTTGCCGGCGACCCCGTCAGCGCCTTTGGAGGTGTGCTGATTGCCAACGATACCATCGACGAGACAGCTGCCGAGGCTATCGACAAAATCTTCTTTGAGGTCATCATCGCTCCCGCCTACACCGAGGGCGCGCTCGAAATCCTCCGCCACAAGAAGAACCGCATCATTCTGGAGCGCAACACCGCCGTCGTCCTTCCCGACCGTCGCTTCCGCTCAATCCTCAACGGCGCCCTCGTTCAGGACGCCGACCTCAAGGTAGAGACCCCCGAGGACCTCAAGACCGTCACCACTCGCGAGGTCACTGACGCTCAGGTTGCCGACCTGCTGTTTGCCAACAAGATTGTCAAGCACTCCAAGTCAAACGCTATCGTTCTCTCGCGCGACGGCATGCTGCTGGCCAGTGGAGTGGGGCAGACCTCGCGTGTCGACGCCCTCAAGCAAGCCATCGAGAAGGCTCGCGCTTTTGGCCACGACCTCAAGGGCGCCGTCATGGCATCTGACGCCTTCTTCCCCTTTGCCGACTGTGTTGAAATTGCTGGTAACGCCGGCATCGAGGCCGTCATCCAGCCCGGAGGCTCTATCCGCGACCAAGAGTCGATTGACTATTGTAACGCCCACTCGATAGCAATGGTTACAACCGGCTATCGCCACTTCAAGCACTAAACAACCTCTCTATAATCAATCCCCCAATCAATTAAATCACAAATCGTTATGGGATTTTTCTCAGGACTCTTCTCTCTCAGCAAGGAAATTGCTATTGACCTTGGCACCGCCAATACTATCATAATCCACAACGACAAGATAGTCATCGACGAGCCGTCGATTATTGCTCGCGACACCAAGACGGGTCGTGAACTCGCCGTGGGCCGCGAAGCCCAGAAGATGGTCGGTAAAGTGAACCCGGGCATCGAGACCATCCGCCCCCTGCGCAAAGGTGTCATCGCCGACTTCAACGCCGCCGAGATGATGATTCGCGGCCTTATCAAGAAAGCGAGCGCCAAAAGCAAGTGGTTCAGCCAGCCCCACATGAAGATGGTAGTAGGCATCCCCTCGGGCTCGACCGAGGTCGAGATTCGCGCCGTTCGCGACTCGTCGGCCAACGCCGGCGGCCGTGACGTCTACATGATTTATGAGCCGATGGCCGCCGCTCTTGGTATCGGTATCGACGTTGTAGCCCCCGAGGGCAACATGATTGTCGACATAGGCGGCGGTACAACCGAGATTGCCGTTATCTCGCTTGGCGGTATCGTTTCCAACAAGTCTATCCAGACTGCCGGCGACGACTTTACCGACGACATCATGGACCACATGAGCCGCGTCCACAATATCAAAGTTGGCGAGCGCACCGCCGAGTTAATCAAAATCAACGTCGGCTCGGCGTTGACCGAACTCGAGAATCCCCCGGCCGACTTTATTGTCCACGGTCCCAACAAGATGACCGCCCTGCCGATGGAGGTGCCCGTTTCCTATCAGGAAATCTCCCACGCTATCGAGAAATCAATCCAGAAGATTGAAACGGCCGTCTTGAGCGCGCTTGAGAACACTCCTCCCGAACTCTATGCCGACATCGTCAAAAATGGCGTATGGCTTGCCGGCGGCGGCGCATTGCTCCGCGGTCTCGACAAGCGCATGACCGACAAAATCGGCATCCAGTTCAAGACCGCCGAAGACCCGTTGCTCGCCGTGGCTATGGGTACAGGCGTCGCGTTGAAGAACATTGACAAATTTTCGTCGTTCCTTATTAAATAATGTGTCGAGGTTCCCGGCCGCGCCGGGACCGACGGTAGAGACAGATGCGCAATCTGCTTTATTTTCTGTTACGCTACAGCGCGTGGTTGCTGTTTGGGTTATATGTCGTGTTGAGCTGCGTCATGCTGTTCAACACCAATCCCTATCAGCACTATGTCTACCTGACGTCGGCCGGCAACGTAGCCTCGACGGTCTATGGCGTTGCCAACAACGTTACCTCTTATTTTGCCTTGCGCGACATCAACGACGACCTCCAGCGCCGCAATGCCGAACTCGAGATGGAGGTACTGTCGTTGCGCGATGCGATTGCTCGCCGCGACGAGATGCTGATGCGCGACACTATGAGCGTCGACTCGGCCCTATTCCGCTACCGGTTCATCATTGCCCGCGTCATCAACAACAGCATCAACCGTCCCCACAACTACATTACCATCATGAAGGGTGAGCGCGACGGCATCAGACCCGAGATGGGAGTCGTTGACCAGAACGGTATCGTAGGTATCGTCAACGTTGTCGGTCCCCACACGGCGCGAGTCATCTCGCTGCTCAACCCCAACCTGCGCCTTTCGTGTAAGGTCAAGAAAAGCGAGCATGTAGGGTCGCTCGTTTGGGACGGCAAGGACCCCCACACGGCACGCCTCGAGGAGCTGCCGCGCCACGCTACCTTTGAAAAGGGCGACACGATTGTCACCAGCGGATACTCCTCGGTATTCCCCGCCGACTTGCCCGTGGGCCGCGTCATAGGTATCGATGCCGACGCCGACGCCAATTTCTTTGCCCTGCGCGTCGAGTTGTTCACTGACTTCTCGACCCTCTCGATGGTTCGCGTTATCGACGACGGTCTCGCCGCCGAGTTGAAAGTCGTCGAGAAAGACCCCGACGGCGAGGACTGACGCCCCTCACCCTTTGTAAATTACTAACCCTTTAAAATACAACCTAATAGACAACAATAGTTAAGCGAAAATGGCTCGAACGACACTGCACTTCATCATCCTGACGCTCGTTATCGTCATTGCCCAGGCGATTGTGTTCAACCACATCTGCCTGTTCAATGTCGCTATGCCATTTGTGTTTATCTATGTCTTAATGCGGCTGCCGATTGGGTTGAACGTTAATTGGGTTCTGACGATAGGTTTTTTCCTTGGGCTGTTAATAGACATTTTCTCAGATACCTACGGGATGAACGCGCTCGCCGGGACCGTCTTGGCGATGTTGCGCCGCCCGGTGTTGAGGCTATACCTGCCCCCCGAGGACGACGCCAGCCCCCTGGAGCCGTCGATGCACTCGCTCGGCACCGAAACCTACGCTAAATATCTGCTGACCATGACGTTGCTCTACTGTTGCCTGATTTTCATCATCGAGGCATTCTCGTTTTTCAACCCGGTTCAGTTGATTTCAAGAATTGTGGCAAGCACGCTGCTGTCGTGGGTGCTCATGCTCGGCATCGATGCCCTTGTCAGCAAGCGCTTTAGCCGCAAAAAATAACATCTCTCCAACCCCCTCCACCTCGGCTACCACCAATGAGAAAAGACTATAACTTAGAGAAACGAAAATATGTGATAGGCGGCTTTATTGTTGTTATAGCCGTCATTTATATATTTAAACTTCTCGACCTGCAGGCGATGGACTCCAAATACAAGGAGTATGCCGATTCCAACGCCTTCCTGCGCAAAGCCATCTACCCCTCTCGCGGCATTATCTATGACCGCGACGGTCGTCTGGTTGTCTACAACCAGCCGGCCTACGACGTGATGATGATACCGCGCGACGTTCAGGAATTTGACACGCTCGATTTCTGTCGGTCGGTCAACATCACCGTCGAGCAGTTGCGCAAGCGTCTGACCGACATGAAAGACCGTCGCCTCAATCCCGGTTACTCGTCATATACGCCACAGGTGTTGCTGACCCACCTTTCGGCCGAGGACTACGGGCGCCTCTGCGAGCGGCTCTATCGCTACCCGGGATTGTTTGTGCAGAAACGCATCCTGCGCCAATACAACTACAACTGCGCCGCCAACGTGCTTGGCAACATCCGCGAGGTGTCGCCGGCCGACATCGAGCGCGACCCCTATTACACGTCGGGCGACTATACCGGCGACCTGGGCGTGGAGCGCTCCTACGAGAAGTACCTGCGCGGCGAGAAAGGTTTTGAGATACTGATTCGCGACGCTCGCGGCCAGATTCAGGGCAAATATGAGGACGGCGCCCATGACCGCGCCGCTATCTCGGGCAAAAATATCAAACTGGCCCTCAACATCGAGTTGCAACAGTATGCCGAGTCGCTGATGGTCGGCAAAAAGGGCGCCATCGTGGCCATCGAGCCGGCTACGGGCGAAATACTTTGCATGGTGTCGTCGCCAACCTACAACCCGTCGTTGCTCGTCGGTCGCCAGCGTAGCGCCAACTATGCCGAGCTGCGCAACGACCGCAATCTGCCGCTCTTTGACCGCGCGCTGATGGGTTCCTATCCGCCCGGCTCGACGTTCAAGCCCACTCAGGGCCTCATTCTCCAGCAAGAGGGTATTATCACCACCGGGACAATGTTCCCCTGTAGCCGAGGGTTCATCTCGGGCGGCCTCAGGGTCGGTTGTCACGGCCACGCGGCGCCGATTGCGCTAAAACCGGCGCTGCAAACGTCGTGTAACGCCTATTTCTGCTGGGGATTCAAGGCGATGATTGACCGCCACAGCAAGTATGGCAACGCCGCCAATGCCTTTGAAGTGTGGAAAAACCACCTTGTCTCGATGGGCTATGGCTACAAACTCGGTGTCGACCTCCCCGGCGAAAGCCGCGGATTTATACCCAATTCCAAAACCTACGACAAAGTTTATGGCGAGGGCCGCTGGAGCGCCAAGTCGATAATCTCGGTCTCGATAGGCCAGGGCGAAATCTTGGCGACGCCGTTGCAGATTTGTAACCTCAGCGCCACCATCGCCAACCGCGGATGGTTCATTACCCCCCACGTCGTCAAAGAAATCGAAAACGACACGCTGCCGTCCCAACTGCTCGCACGGCGTGAGCCAACCGTCGACCGCCGATACTATGAGTCGATTGCCGAGGGAATGAGAATGGCAGTCACCGGCGGTACGTGTCGAACGGCCAATCTTCCCGACATCGAGGTGTGTGGCAAGACCGGTACGGCCCAAAACCCCCACGGCCGCGACCACTCGGCCTTCATGGGTTTTGCCCCCTATCACAATCCGCAAATAGCCGTGGCCGTCTATGTCGAGAATGCCGGTTTCGGCGCCGCGTTTGGCGTGCCCATCGGCTCGCTCGTTATCGAAAAATATCTCAAAGGCTCCATCTCGCCGTCTCGCAAACATATCGAGCACTCGATGATGGCCGCACGAACATATTAACACATCAGTCATTAGCAATGGAACAGCAGCACAACACAAACTCGGTTTTCCGTTACGTAGACTGGTTTACCATCATTCTCTACGTGATATTGGTCACGGCCGGCGCCATCAGCATCTATGCGGCGAGTTATGACTTTGACCACGCCAGCATTTTTGATTTCTCGGAGTTCTCGGGAAAGCAGATTCGCTGGATAGGGCTGGCGTTTGCCGTCGGGTTGATTTTGTTGCTCATAGATGCCCGATTTTATGAGATTTACGCCGGGCCGTTGTATATCGCGATGCTATTGTTGCTGCTTGTGACGATTTTCATCGCGCCCGATATCAAGGGCTCGCGGTCGTGGCTCGTCCTCGGTCCGATGAGTCTGCAACCGGCCGAGTTTGCCAAGGTGACGACGGCGCTGGCGCTTGCCAAGATATTCAGCGGCTACAATTTCTCGCTGACGGGGCCCGATGCGCGCCAGAACTACCTCCAAGTGCTGACCATCATTTTCCTGCCTATCGTGTTGATTTTGGCCCAGAAAGAAACCGGCTCGGCACTGGCCTATCTGTCGCTGTTTTTCGTGCTCTACCGCGAGGGCATGAGCGGGTTGGTGTTGATGGCCGCCGTCTGTGCCGTGGTGTTCTTTGTAGTCGCGGTCAAGTATACCGAGGGGATGATACTTGGCATCCCGGTGGGCCAGGCGGCCGTTTTCATTATGATTATGATGATAATGGTCTGCATGCTCGTTGTCTACTGCCGGCAGTATGAAACCGGCCGAAATATTTTCCTCGGCTTTGCCGGCGCGGGCATCATTGCCGCCATCTTCGCGTTATTTGGCCTTACAGTTCCCGGCTATATCTTTTTCTTCACCTGCCTGCTTGTGGCAACGGTCTATGCGGTCTTCATGTCGATGCGCGGATTTGCCCGGCGCAAGGTCGTGGTAACGATTGCCGCCGTCTGGGTCAGCGTGGCGTTCCTGTTCTCGATTAACTACACGTTTGAAAATATCCTCCAGCACCACCAGCAGGAGCGCATCCTCGTGACGCTCGGCATCAAGGAGGACCTGCGCGGCGCCGGTTACAACGTCAACCAGTCAAAAATCGCCATCGGCTCAGGCGGCTTGACCGGCAAGGGCTTCCTCAACGGTACCCAGACCAAACTGAAATATGTCCCCGAGCAACACACCGACTTTATATTCTGCACAATCGGCGAGGAGGAGGGCTTTGTCGGCGCCGCCGGCGTTCTCATTCTCTTCTTGATACTGATACTGAGGATAATAGCGATTGCCGAGCGACAGCCGACGACCTTTGGCCGCGTCTATGCCTACTGTGTGGCGTCCTACTTCATTTTCCACCTCGCCATCAACATAGGCATGGTGATAGGCCTCTGCCCCGTTATCGGTATCCCGCTGCCGTTCTTCAGTTATGGCGGCTCGTCGCTATGGGGCTTCACGTTCCTGCTGTTCATACTGTTGCGCATCGACGCCTCGCGTCGCCACGCTCTACCCGTTTAACCCCCCCTTTGACAATGGAACTACAGAAACTGACACTACACAACTTCAAGAATATCGGCGAGGCGACGCTCGAAATGTCGTCAAAGGTCAATTGTTTCCTGGGCAACAACGGCATGGGCAAAAGCAACCTGCTTGACGCGATTTATACCCTCAGTTTCTGCCGCAGTTACACCGGTGTCCCCGACCGGATGCTTGTCAAGCAGGGCGAGGACTTCATGATGGCGCGAGGCGTCTATCAGCGCGGCAACGCTCGCGAGGAGTTGACCCTCGGGATGCACGCCGGCAAGCGCAAGACCCTCAAGCGCGGCGACAAGGAGTATGGCCGCCTGAGCAACCACATCGGCCTGTTCCCGCTCGTCATGGTCGCGCCCCGGGATGCCGACCTTATAACCGGTTCGGGCGAGGACCGTCGCCGCGGGATGGATATGGTCATTTCCCAGGGCGATTCGCTCTATCTCGACGCCCTGATTCGCTACAACCGCGGTCTCGAGCAGCGCAATCGCATGCTTCGTGACGGCATCGCCGACAGCATTCTCTATCAAGCCGTTGAGGCCGGGATGGATATGGCGGCCGAGGTCATCACGGCCACACGCCGCCGATGGATTGAGCAACTTTCGACAATCTTTGCCCGCCATTATGCCGCTATCGCCGGGACCGCCGAGCAGCCCGCGCTGATATACATGTCGCGCATGGCCACCGAGCAGGTGTCGCTACAGGCTCTACTCGACCGCGAGCGACAGCGCGACGTCATTCTGCGCCACACCTCAGTCGGCCCCCATCGCGACGACATCGAGATGACCCTTGACGGCATGCCCCTCAAGCGAACCGGCTCTCAGGGGCAGTGTAAAACCTATACCGTCGCTCTCAAGTTTGCCCAGTTTGAATTCTTGCGCCAAAGCGCCGGATTGACTCCGATGTTGCTGCTCGACGACATCTTTGACAAACTCGATGCCTCGCGCGTCGAGAACATCATGGAGCAGGTGGCCTCCACCGATTTTGGCCAGATTTTTATTACCGACACCAACCGCAAGCATCTCGACGAAATAGTCTCGCGCATAGGCGACGACAATTTCAAGTTGTGGAGTGTTGACAACGGTTGTTTCACCCCAATCACCGGCCTATGAAACGAACCGAGCCTCAGCAGATTGGCGCTATCATCGATGCAGCCCTCGGCCAACAAAATCTGACCGACACGTTCAACGAGCACAAGGCTGTCTACCTCTGGGCCGAAATCGTTGGCCCCGGCATCAATCGCTACACCTACCGCCGATATGTCGAGCGTGGGGTGTTGCACGTCTACATTACCTCGGCCGAACTCAAGCAAGAACTATCGTTCAACCGCGCCGCCCTCGCCGAGCGCCTGAACAATGCCGTCGGCGCTCAGGTTATTAAAGATATTAGATTTCATTGACCCAACAATCCATTTTGACCAATGACCACTCTCGATAAATACAGCCCGATGCCCCCGCGCACCTTGCCGCCGTCGACCAATCAGCGCATCGTCAACCTGAAAGTGCCCTACCGCCACTATATCCCCCTGCAGACACGCTTCACCGACTTTGATATGCTCGGCCACCTCAACAACAACGTCTACATGGCGTTCATGGATATGGGTAAAGCCGACTATTTCACGCGCGTCATGGAGGGCAACGTCGACTGGACCAACCCCGGTGTGGTCGTGGTCAATATCAACTGCGATTACTTCGCGCCCGTCATGCCGGGCGAGGAAATCGAACTTCTGACGACCGTCGACAGCGTCGGGCAACATAGTTTTACGATGGACCAGCGCATCCTTAACGCCTCGACCGGCGAGGTAAAATGTGCCGCTCGCACTGTCATGGTTGGTTTTGACACCATGACCGGACAGTCTACCCTCATCCCCGATGCCTGGATTAAAGCCCTCGAGCGCTACGAGCAGAGAGAGTTCTCGCGCAAACATGACAAATAACAATCACTTAATTGACTACCGATGAAAATCGACATAAAAGATACCATGCGGCAGATTCTGACCGCCGAGAGCAACGCTATTCTCAATATTCCGGTAACCGACGGCTATGAGCGCGCCGTCGCGCTGATTGTGGAACACGTTAAAAACCGCGGCGGCAAGATTGTGACCTCGGGAATGGGCAAAGCCGGCCAGATTGCGATGAACATCGCCACTACCTTTTCATCGACCGGCATACCGGCCGTTAATCTCCACCCCGGCGAGGCTCAGCACGGCGACCTTGGCGTCATCCAACCCAACGACCTGATGATTCTCGTCTCCAACTCGGGCGTCACCCGCGAAATCCTTGACCTCGTCGACCTTGCCAAGAACCTTTACGAGTCGCTCCCCATGATAGTCATCACCGGCAACCCCGACAGCGCGCTCGCACTCCGCGCCGACGTAACTCTGCCAACCGGCGGTGCGCCCGAAGTGTGCCCTCTCGGGTTGACCCCGACGACGTCGACCACCGTAATGACCGTCATTGGCGACATCCTCGTTGTCAGCGTCATGAAGGCGACCGGCTTCACTCGCGAAGAATATGCCAAGCGCCACCACGGCGGCTACCTCGGCCACAAAGCCACCCATCCCGGCCGGTAAATCCCCGCGTCGGTGGGTGGTTGGTGTATTATAGCGGTTTTCTCGATATAACACGAATTATCTCGATGTAACACGAATTATCTCGATGTATCGCGGTAAATCGAGATAAACCGTGATAAATCGCGGTAACTATCAACAATCATAAATATGACGCGTCCCGGTACACTTGGGATAATCGCTACAACCCCAAAATTCTTTACCTTGTCGTTGTCCTCTCTTTTGCAACCTTTTTAACATAGGCTTTCCGCAGTTTGGACACATTGGAGCGCCATCGGCAGTTGCTTTAGTTTTCAAAGTTTCAATTCTCTCGCGCGTCATATTCTCAGAAAATCCACCGGCCTGTTTAAATTCTTCAAGGCGAGAATGTATCTGTTGGTGAAGCATTCTGTTCTCCTTCATCAAAAGCACGAGCATAGCGTTGGCTACTACTGCGGGATTGTTACATTCGAGCCATTGGTCAAATTTGCTTTTCTGAGCGAGAATGTGTTTTGCGGCGTCATGGAGATGACTGTTGGAGTAGCGTGGCGGGTCGAGTCTTGTTTGCCAGATTACCTCTCGGTCGGGGTCACCCATAGCCCAAACGTTGGCTTTCAATCTCATCAAAAAATTAAAAAAGTCGCCTTGAAGTTCATCAAAACTTGCTCTTGCAACATCAAGGAGCCTCATCTCAGTTTCTATCGACGTTGAATGACGCGCTGAACCCTCGGCGATGTTAGCCACACCACTACGAGCAGCCATGTCCATCTGGTCTTTCAGACGGTGGCCCGGGTCAATTCTGGAATCAAGAAATATTGATGTGAAGTTTTGGGTGGCAAGTTGAATTATATTTGCCAAAACCCAAGAGTCAAGCCAAAAATAGGATTGGGAAAATTGTATATTTACAGCCATAATAAATTATTATTTTCTTGATAGAACGCGATAAATCTCGATAAATCGAGGTGTAGCAGGATTTATCGAGATTTAACGAGAGTTATCGCGAGGTCGAGGAGCAGGAGCTCCTCGTCACGGGATTGCTTTAGCGGACGATGAACTTCTGGCCGCCGCGGATGTAGATGCCGGGAGCGAGGTCGCCGCTGACTTCTACGCCCATGAGGTTGAAGATGCGGTCGTCGGCGGGACGGTTGTCAACCGAGACGTTGGTGATGCCGGCGGGTGCGCCGTCGATGTCATTCATCATGACGCCGCCCATGTTGCCGCCGTCCATGATGTCGGCCACGAGGCCGTTGAGGTAAACTTCGAGGTAGGTGTAGCCTTCATAGTTGACGTTGTTGCCGTCGGTGGGGTCGTTGGGGTTGAGGCCGTAGGCGTTTTCCCACCAGTCGGGTATGCCGTCGCCGTCGGTGTCCTCTTCGGGTTCGTAGGACTGGAGGACGGGCCATGAGTCAGAACCGTCGGCGTAGACACACTCATATTGGTTGTCGATAAGGCCGTTTTTGCCAAAGAGGCATGAGCCTTCGCGGGCTTCTTTGACGAGCATGGCGTCGTAGGCGTCGCGGTTGAGTGAGCAACCGGCATATTCAAGCACGCGGTCAAAGGCGGTCTCGGCATCGTGGGTGGTGGTGTAGACAAAGGGGACGGGGTAGGAGCGCTTGAGGCCGTCTTTAACCTTGTTGTTTTCACCGGGGTAGATTTGGTCACACTCTTTTGCGGCCATCTGGTTGTAGATACCGTTTTCCCAGTTGTTCTCGGCAACATCGGGGTACAGGCTGTTGACGTTACCCTCGACAAAGAAGGTGCCGTAGGTGTGAACCATGGGCCACCATGAGTTGCCGGCGATTGGAATAAGTTGGCCGTTATAGTCCATGGTCTTGTTTTCGATGTCTACGTCACAAGATGCCGAGAGGCCGGTGGCGCTGATGCGAACGAAGCAAACGCCCTTGGAGTTAACGCCGGTCGAGATGTTGCTTTCCTTGATGTTGTTGCCGGTAGCCTTGTTGAAGTTGGTGGCGGTGCCGGCCTTGTCGAGGCAGTAGTCAAATGTGCGGGCGTCGATTTTGGCGATACGCTTGCCCTTGGTGCCGGTGGGGCTTGCTTTGCCGGGCTTGTAGTAGTTGTTGACGATGTTGACGTTCATGCCCTCGCCGCCATAGATGGCGTTGCCGCCATAGTTGTGGATTACGTTGTTGCGCAGGTCCATGCGCTCGTCGGTCTGAGTGCCGGGACGCGGGCCGAGGCGCGGAGTGCGCGAGCCGTGGTTGGTCATGAAGTTGTGGTGGTAGCTTGCGCCTGAGCCGCCCCAGTTGCCGCCATAGCCGTGGGCGCCCTTAGAGTGGCCCGAGTTAACGAGAGAGTGGGAAACGAAACACCACTGGACGGTGATGTCATGCGAGCCATAGACGCTGAGACACTCGTCGATTGACCAGCTGACCGAGCAGTGGTCGATGATGATATTTTTAGAGTCCATGCCGCCAAGACCGTCGCCCTCGTGGTTGGCAACGTTGCGGTTGCCGAGGCGGAAGCGCACGAAGCGGATGATAACGTTGGGCGCCGAGATTACAAAGGGATAGTCGGCGATGCAGATACCGTCGCCGGGAGCGCTTTGACCGGCGATGGTGACGTTGCCGTTGCGGAGACGGAGTTCGCTCTTGAGGTAGATTGTACCGCTGACGTCAAAGACGATTGTACGGGTCTCGTTGCGGTTACAAGCCCAGCGGAACGAGCCTTCGGTGCCGGTATCTTCGAGGGTAGTGACGTGGTAAACTTTACCGCCGCGGCCACCGGTTGTATAGCGACCGTAGCCCTCGGCGCCGGGGAATGCAATCATTTGGTCGCTGTCCTGAGCCGCGATGGTGACGGGCGCAATCATGGCAACGATTGCCGCAAGAATTGCTAAAAGATTGAATTTCATGTGATTGAGGTGTTATTCCAATCTCGCTTGCGAGATTGGAAGTTTAAAGTTTAGAGTTTAAAGTTTAAAGGGCGAGTAACGTTGACCGAAGTTGAAAAACGTTATCACCTCCGGTCCATCGGCGCTTTTGTGGCGCCGATGGTGACGCGGGGGTGATAGGGTAGGGGTCTGTCAATCGAGGGAATGAGGTTTATTTGAGAACCTTGTCGGTGACGATGCGGCCGTCGTTGTAGATGATGCGACGAACGTTGACGCCGTTGACGGGCTCGGCAACGCGGATACCGTCGATTGTATAGAACTCGATGTTGATGATTTCGCTGTTGGCGGTCACGTTGGTGATACCGGCCTTAACACACTCGGGATAGTATTCCTCAAAAGTGTCTTCGGCGTCTTCGTTACCGGCCTGCATGATGTGCTCAACGAGAGAGTTGGCATAAACTTCAAGGTTGGTGTACCAGCCCATGGGGTCAAGAGTGTAGGTTTTGCCGTCATCGGGGTTGGCGGGGTCAAGACCGTTGGCAATTTCCCAGAAGTCGGGTATACCGTCGCCGTCAGTGTCCCAGTCGGCGGGGCGGGTCTCCTCCTTGATGGTGGGGAAACTGGGGACGTTGGGGTTCTGAGTCTCAGAGCGGGGGTCGTTTACCCAGTCGGGGATACCCTCGGTCTTTGAAGTCGGGTAAACCTTACCGCTGGCGTCGACAAAGGGTTCGTTGCCGTGGTAGGTGACAGTACCGGTGCGTGCCTCGTTGACGATGCGGGCGTCAACAGCGTCGCGGAACTTGCTCTGGCCGGCGTAGGCGAGAACTTTTTCAAATGCTTTCTCGGCCGAGTGGGTAGTTACATAACCGGCGTCGATGGGCTCCTCGAGTTTGAGCGAGATGCAATCCTTGCCGTTGCCGTTCTTGATGTAGGCAACATCCTCGCCATAGACGTGGTTTTCATCGATGATGTACCATTCGCCGCCGATTGCTGCCAAACCGCCGTCGCGGCTTACGCCTTTCCAGTCATAGAACTCGGGGTCGTTGGATGCGGTAACATAGTTACCCTCAATGAAATAGCGAGAAGCGATGCCGGTCAGGTCGGTCGGGGTCGAGTTGCCCGAAGCGCCGACGGTAACCTGAGTGACGTTGGTTTTGTTTTTTGTGCCGGGACCTGCCTTGTAGTAGTTGTTGATGATGTTGATGTAACCGCCGCCGGGGCCGCCGTAGCAGCCTGCGCCGTTACCCCAGTTGTAGATGACGGTGTTGCGGAAGTCAACCTGCTCGCTCTGAACGGTGTGGTAGGGGATGTTCTTGTTATAGCCCTCATAGTCGGTCCATTTGTAGCGAGCGCCGTTGAAACGGGGAGCGCGGTTCTGGACGTGGGCAATCAGGTTGTGGTGGAACGAAGCGCCTTTACCGCCCCAGATGCCGCCATAGCTGTGGGCACCCTTAGAGTGGCCGGGCTCGTTGAGGCCCTCGGTGATGAACGACCACTGGAGGGTGAAGTTCTGGTTGTCGTAAACCGAGCAAACCTCGTCGATTGACCACGAGAACGAGCAGTGGTCGAGGATGATGTTGCGGCGGTTGCGGCCAAAGAAAGCGTCGGCGCCGTCGTTGACGTTGGTCACCTGAGAGCGACGGAAGCGGATGAAACGGAAGATGACGTTGTTGGCCTTGCTGTTAAGGGTGCGGAACGCCAGGGTGATACCTTCGCCGGGAGCGGTTTGACCCAAAACAGAGACGTTACCGTTGTTTACGTCAAGGTCGCTGTTGAGGTAGATAGTACCGCTGACGTCAAACACGATTGTACGAGTTCCCGAGCGAGTCAGTGCATAGCGCAGTGTACCCTCGGTATTGGTATCTTCAAGTGATGTAACATGGTAAACAGTGCCGCCACGACCGCCGGTGACAAATCGACCGTGACCTTCAGCGCCGGGGAATGCCGGGGCATCCTGAGCAAAAGCCGCAGATGATGCAAGAGCGGCTACTGCAAGTGTCAGTAGAGATTTTTTCATATTGCAATGTGTAAGAGAGGTATGTAGATTTATAAAATTTTCGGTTAAAAGCAGGTTAACTGAGTCAGCCAATGCAAAAGTAATACATTATTTATAAAAATCACAATAATTGCAATAATTTACAACTTTTTTAACAATTGAAAAAAGAAGAAACAAAAAAGGGTGTCGCGAGAGCGACACCCTTTATGGATTCCCAAAAGGGAAACTAATTTTTAGCGGTTGTAGAACTTAACACCGTTCTGGATAAGGAGACCCTTAGTGTCTTTGTTCACGAGCTGACCGTAGATGTTGTAAACGGGAGCGTTTTCGTTAACAACAGCGTCAACGGCTACGTTAGCAACACCTGCAAAGGGGTCGCCGGTAACGATAGTGCTGGTGTGACCTTCGCGGTAGCCATCGTTGTCGGGAGTGCGGCCGTAAACGATACCAACGGCGGGAGCCTCACCTGCGGGGTCGCTGTCAACGAAGATGCAACCGCAAGTGTTCATCTTAGAACCGGTAGCAAAGACGATGTAGTTGCCGGCCTCAGCATAAACGGGGAACATGATGACACCGGTACCGTTGCCTGCAGAAGCAGCCTCGGGGTTCTGAGTAGCGATGCGGATGGGCCATGCGATAGTAGTACCACCGAAGGTGTAGTCACCGGCAGCGTCTACATCGAGGTAACCGTCAGCGTCAGCGGGAAGGCTGAAAACGATAGAGTTGAGGGCGGGATAGTCGTCGCTCTGGAGGTCCATACCCATAGTGTAGGCCATAGCAGTGGGAGCC
>JAFLTK010000077.1 GCA_022511505.1 Muribaculaceae bacterium | reverse complement strand
TGAATATCATCAGGCTCTGTGGACGCGACATGTCGCGTCCCTACCGGACGACACCGCCGTTTGCATCACACACCACCGGACGACACTGCCGTTTGCATCGCGCAACACCAGACGACACCGCCGTTTGCATCGCGCACCACCCGTTCACGTGGACGCGACATGTCGCGTCCCTACCGGACGACAATGCCGTTTGCATCGCGCAACACCCGTTCACGTGGACGCGACATGTCGCGTCCCTACCGGACCGTTTGCCTCCTTTTAATTTGTAGAACGATTGTTTTAACGCCAGCCTGTAGGGACGCGACGGCAAAATGGTGTTAAGAAGTGTTAAAACCGGTTGTTTATGAACTCGCTTGGAGTTTATGCGTTATCTTTGTACAATCAACAATGTCACGCGCGATTGCGCGCCACCGCTAAGAACAACTGTTTCTATGCTTAAAGAGAACCTAATTCAAATCTATGCCACCAGTTTTGCCGACAATTGGGAGCGCCCGGCATTGACCGACTATGTGGGCCGTAACACGATGACCTACGGCGACTTGGCGCGACATATTGCCATGACGCACCTTCTTTTCAAGGGCGCGGGCATCAAAAAGGGCGACAAGATTGCCTTGTTGGGCAAAAACACGATACAATGGGTGACGGTCTACATGGCCACCATCACCTACGGCGCTGTTATTGTGCCTGTGCTTCAGGAGTTTAACTATCTTGATGCTATTCATATCATCAACCATTCAGACTCACGGATGCTCTTTGTCAGCGACTCAATCTGGGAGCATCTGGAGTTTGACAAGATGCCGGCGCTCGTGGCTGCAATCTCGCTGGACTCGCGCAAACTGCTCGGCGAGCATCCGGCCAACAATCGTGCTGTCGAGAAGACGCTCGAGTCGTTGCCGCGCCTGTTCCGCAAGAAATATGAAAAAGGGTTCCATCGCGCCGACATCAACTACACCATCCTGCCCCCCGACTCGCTCGCCGAAATCAACTACACGTCGGGCACCACGGGCTTCTCAAAAGGCGTGATGCTGACGCTTAACAACCTCTGTGGCAACGTCGTGTTCGGCCTCGGCCAGAAGTTGCACTTTCGCGGGTCGCGGGCACTGTCGTTCTTGCCGCTGGCCCACGCCTACGGGTGTGCCTTCGACATGCTGACCCCCCTCGCCGCCGGCTCGCATATTACGCTCCTTGGCAAACTGCCGACACCCAAATTGCTGCTCAAAGCGCTCGGTGAGGTCAAGCCAAACCTCGTGCTCTGCGTGCCGCTCATCCTCGAGAAAATCTACAAAAAGCAACTCCAGCCCATCATCAACAAAGACTCGATGAAAGTGATGATGAGAACGCCCGTGCTCAAGAATGTGGTATTCAAGAAGATACGTGAGAAATTGATTGAAGCGTTCGGCGGCGAGTTTGAGCAGGTCATCGCCGGAGGCGCTCCGCTCAACCCCGAGGTCGAGGCGTTCTTGAAGAAAATAGGCTTCCCGTTCACCGTAGGTTTCGGCATGACCGAGTGTGGCCCCCTCATCAGTTACACCCCCTGGCGAGAGTTTATCGTCGGCTCGGCCGGACGTACCCTTCCCGGTTTCATGGAGTCGAAAATCGATAGCCCCGACGGCGAGCATATACCCGGCGAAATCTGCGTGCGCGGCGAGAACGTCATGAAAGGTTACTATAAGAATCCCGACGCGACTGCGGCGGTGCTCGACGCCGACGGATGGTTGCACACCGGCGATATGGGAACTCGCACGCCCGACGGCACCATCTTCATCAAAGGCCGTTGCAAGACGATGATATTGACCGCCACCGGCCAAAACATCTACCCCGAGGAGATTGAGGCCAAACTCAACAACCTCCCATACGTCAACGAGAGTCTCGTCGTTGAACGCGGCCGAGGGCTGACGGCGCTCGTCTACCCCGACTATGAAGCGATGGACCGCGCCGGGTTGACGTCGGTCGACATGGACGCCATCATGGACAAGAACCTTGCCGAACTGAACAAGCAGGTGGCTGCCTACGAGCGTGTTGACCGCATACAATTGGTCCCCAACGAGTTTGAAAAGACTCCCAAAAAATCCATCAAGCGATTCCTCTACTACTAACAATGCAAAAAAACTTTTTAGAGATTTCAGTCGTTATTATTTTGCAAAGCGCAGAATAATTGCTAACTCTGCATCGTCATCGAACGAAGAACGAAAGACCTGGTTGGCCGCATTACCGTAAATGCGGTTTTTTTATTTTATCCGGTTGCTGATATTTGCGTAGGTCCCGGGAGCAATTTTAATCTTCCGTTTATAGTTCATGTCAATGATTTGAGAGTATGGTGGTTAGGATTGGGAGAGGAGGGGGAGGAGGGCGGCGTTGAGGCGGGAGGCGACGAGGGAAGACTCGTATTGGGCGGCGGTGGCGCGGGCCTCGGCCGAGAGGCGGGCGCGGGTGTCGGGCGAGCGGCGGTTGAAGATAAGGATTTTGTCAACGAGGGCGTCGACGTTGCCGGGCTCGAAGAGGTAACCGTTGACACCGTCGACAACGTAGGTCTTTGGTCCGGCCATGTCACTGGCGGCAACGGGCGTGCCGGCGGCCATAGCTTCGAGGCCTACGAGGCCGAGGCTTTCACGCGCTCGAGTGGGAAACACAAAAAGGTCGACGGAACTGTAGAGCAACGGGAGGTCGCTTTGGGCAACGGGCCCGCGGTAATCGATATATTCCTCAAGATGCTTTGTAGCAATCAATTGCTTCATCTGCTCGACTTGCTTGCCGCCGCCGGCGATGATGGCGCGGCAGTCGATGCCGCGGGCGCGGACGGCCGATAGGGCTTCGATGAATGTTTCCCACCCTTTTTGCGACTCGATGCGCGAGACGAAACCGAGAATGAGTTGCTCGCTCTTGACCGGCCGGGCTCGGTCGACAAAAAAGCGCGTGTCGACGCCGCCCGAGGGAGAGACAAACAGTCGGTCGGGGTCAACGCGCCCTATCTCGCGGCGCACGACCTTGGCAAAATAACTTGACGGACAAACTATCATGCGGGCCTTGCGCACGACAGGACGGGCGATGGCCTTGAGGGCGCGTTTCAGACTGTTGGAGGGGAGAACGTCGTCGCCGTGGACGTTGAACACAAGCGGCAGGTCGCGGCGGAAAAGCTTGGCGACGCGGATTGGAATTATCGGGAAGGTGATGGTGTGGACATATATCAGGTCGTAGTCTCTGAATAATAGAGTGGCTGTCAGCCGGCAGTAAAAACGGGCGTAGGCGACAGCCTTGGCGGCGTAGCCTTTGCGACGGCCGCAGATGGTGACGACGTCGACCGTAGCCTCGGGGTTGAGCGCCCTCGTTTGCTCGACAAAGTTGCGAACGAAGGTGCCATAGACGGGGTCCTTGGCCGAGGGATACATATTGGAGACAACGAGTATCTTCATGGTTATCAGTCCTTTCCTTGGATTTTGCGGATGGTTGAGCGTCCGGCGGTGGCGAGGCGGCGGTAGAGCGGCGAGACGAGCGAAAGGCGGGTGTGGATGGCAAAGCGTAGCGAGGTGGTCTTGACCATGGTGTCAAACTCGAGCAGTCGGCGTGTCGTGTCGTTGTAGTCGCCGACAATCTCGCGCGGGTAGCCTTTCTCGAGGTAGAGGCTCAGGTAGCGCAGCAGGTAGTTGTCGTTGAGCGCGGTATAGTTCCCGGAGTTTTTCTCGACGTAGTCATAGCAATAGGTCAGCGCCTCGAGTTGGGAGCGCAGATTGTCGTCGGTCAGGCGACGTCGTGTGGCCGACTCGGTGTTCAGGCAGTAGTAGTAGGCGTCGACGTCGGCGGTGGCAACCTTGGGTTTGGTTTGTAGCAACAGTGCCGTCAGCAGGATGCGGTCTTCGCTGTGGACGCGGCCTTTCATTGCCGGTAATCCCGGGTGTAGCAAGATTTTGCGGTTGAACAGCGAGCCACACAGCGAGCAGGTTGTCCATGAAAGGATTGCACGCATGTAGGCGTCGCCGTCCTTGCCGGCAACGTGGGCGCGGGGACGCAGGACGTGTCGGCCTTTGAGATTTTCAAGATACATGTTGCCAACGACGATATCGGCCTCTGAGCGCCACGCCTCGCGGTAGAGGCGCTCGATGGCATCGGCCGGGATGTAGTCGTCGCTGTCGAGAAAGAAAACGCGCGGAGCCGAGGCCGCCTCGATGGCGGTGCGGCGTGCCATCATAAGTCCCTCGTTTACAGGCTTGTCGATGATGACAAAGCGGTCGTCGCGCTCGGCATATCGGCGAGCGATGGCGAGGCTGCCGTCGGGCGACGCGTCGTTGACAACGACAATCTCAATCTCTTTCATCGTCTGACCGACGATAGAGTCGAGACAGCGCGGCAACAACTTCTCGACGTTATACATCGGGACGAGTATCGAGACCTTTGGCTGGCGTTTCTCTTTCATGAGCAATATATTTGGTTAGGCCAGGGTTATCATGAGTAATGTGCTGACGGTCATGTAGATAACCATGCCTATAATGTCGTTGGTGATGGTAATGAAGGGCCCGGTTGCAAGCGCGGGGTCAATCTTGAGTTTCTCGAGCATAAGCGGGACAAATGTGCCGAAAACCGAGGCAAACATGATGACCATAAACAGCGAAAGCGACACCGAGAACGTGGTGACCGACCCGGCCGAGCCGAGTCGCAAAAAGTTGTAGATGAACACGACGAGCGAGATGATGACGCCGTTGATGAGACCCACGCCGAGTTCCTTGAGCAACTGTCGACCCGAGTTCTTGATGTCGAGCGAACCGTTGGCGAGGCCTTGCACGACGATAGCCGACGACTGGGTGCCGACGTTACCGCCCGTTCCACCAATCAGCGGGATGAACAGAGCCAGGGTCGGGTCGGCTTCAAAGCCGGCTTCAAATTGCCCGAGAATCAGCGAGTTACCGATACCGCCGAGCATGCCGATGAGCAACCACGGCAGGCGCGCCTTGGTCTGGGTGAACAGCTTGTCGTCGGTCTCGACGTCGCTCGAGAGACCGGATGCAAGTTGGTAGTCGCGTTCGCTCGATTCGCGGACGGCGTCCATGACGTCGTCGACCGTGATGCGGCCGACGAGGCGCCCGATAGTGTCGACAACCGGCATTGCCACGAGGTCATATTTCTCAAAGTCGAGGGCAACCTCGTCGATAGGAGTGTCGGTTTTAACCGAGACCGGGTCAATCTCCATAACGCGCTTGATTTTGGACACCGAGGGGTGGGTGATGAGTTCCTTGAGGGGTAGAACGCCTCGCAGACGGTACTCATTATCAACGACATAGACATAATAAATCTCGTCCATATCCTCGGCTTGAAGACGCATCTGCTTGATACACTCGGGCATGCTCCAGTTCTCGTTGACCACAATCATCTCGGTACCCAT
>JAFLTK010000076.1 GCA_022511505.1 Muribaculaceae bacterium | reverse complement strand
ACGGCGGTACCAACTTTGACGCCAAGACTCGCCGCAACTCTACCGACCTTGAGGACATCTTCATTGCCCACATCGCCGGTATGGATGCTATGGCCCGCGCCCTCGAGAGCGCTGCCGCCATGCTTGAGGAGTCTCCCTACAAGAAAATGCTCGCCGAGCGCTATGCTTCGTTTGACTCTGGCAAGGGCAAGGAGTTTGAGGAAGGCAAGTTGACCCTCGAGGACGTTTATGCCTACGGCAAGGAGGTCAACGAGCCCAAGCAGACTTCGGGCAAGCAAGAACTCTATGAGGCTATCCTGAACATGTATGTATAAGGCTCTAATGCCTTGAATTGTTAACGGGTCCCGAGGGGCGCAATCACAACAGTCCCGGGGACCCGTTTTTTTAATAAACCTTCAAGTACTCATGTTGAAAGTTTTAAGAAAAAAGAAATCTTGAATCTTAAAACTTATGCAACATAGTTCTAAACTATAAACTTTAAACTATAAACTTGAACCGGGACTCGTTCCGGTTCAATAAAACCAACCATTAAAAACACGTTTTCAACAATGGCAACACTTTCAAAAGTGGACGAAAACAGCGGTTCAAAGTTATATCTCTTTTCAATCGTAGCAGTTGCAGTTCTTGGCGGCTTGCTTTTTGGATATGACACCGCCGTAATTTCGGGCGCCGAAAAGGGCTTGCAGGCTTTCTTCCTTGGCGCAAAAGATTTTGTATATACCGATGTTATTCACGGCATTACCTCGTCGAGCGCGCTCCTTGGCTGTATCATTGGTAGCGCCATCTCGGGATTCATCGCCTCGCGCTTTGGCCGCAAGCCGGCGCTGATTCTGGCCGGTCTTCTGTTCTTCCTGAGCGCCGTCGGTAGTTATCGCCCCGAATTCTTCTTCTTCACCTACGGCGAGCCAACCAAGTCGCTGCTGTATATGTTCAACTTCTATCGCGTTCTTGGCGGTGTCGGCGTTGGTCTTGCTTCGGCAATCTGCCCGATGTATATCGCCGAGGTCGCTCCGTCCAACCTGCGCGGTACGCTCGTTTCTTGGAACCAGTTTGCAATCATCTTCGGTCAGTTAGTTGTCTACTTTGTCAACTTCTTGATTCTTGGCGAACACACTAACCCAATCATCGAGAAAATCGGCGAAACCGTCTATCAGGTTAGCCCCCAATCCGACCCCTGGACCATCTCGTCCGGTTGGCGCTATATGTTTGGTAGCGAAGCATTTGTTGCGGGACTATTCACGCTGCTCGTTTGCTTCGTTCCCGAGTCGCCGCGCTATCTGGCCATCGTTGGCAAGGACGCCAAGTCGCTCTATATCCTTGCCCGCATCAACGGACAAAAGGCTGCCGAGGCTATCTTGAACGAAATCAAGAGCACCGTCAGCGTCAAGAGCGAGCGCCTGTTCTCGTTTGGCGTACTCGTGATTTTTGTTGGTATCATGCTGTCGGTATTCCAGCAGGCTGTCGGTATCAACGCCGTGCTCTACTACGCTCCGCGCATTTTTGAATCGATGGGCATGGGCAACCCGATGGTCCAGACCGTCATGATGGGTATCGTCAACATCCTGTTCACCCTCGTCGCCGTCTTCACCGTCGAGAAACTCGGTCGCAAGCCGTTGCTCATCTGGGGTTCGCTCGGCATGGCAATCGGCGCCATCGGCGTGTCGATTTCCAACGTTGTCGAGGTTCCCGCCTTCGTTCCCGTAGTTTCAATCATGGTCTACTCGGCTTCGTTCATGTTCTCGTGGGGTCCCATCTGCTGGGTGCTCATCTCCGAGATTTTCCCCAACACCATCCGTGGCGCTGCCGTTGCAATTGCCGTTGCATTCCAGTGGATTTTCAACTTCATCGTTTCGAGTACATTTGTCCCGATGTACAACATGACAATGCCCGGCTTTGAGACATTCGGCCACATGTTTGCCTACGCCCTCTATGCCGTCATCTGTATCGTCGCTGCAATCTTTGTCTGGAAACTCGTTCCCGAGACCAAGGGCAAGACCCTCGAGGATATGACTGCCCTGTGGCGAAACCGTAGCAAGAAGTAACCCCTGTCGTAATTTTTGTTGTTACTGTCCCCAACTCTCCCACTACTCCCAACATTAACAACTCTCGGCCCCACGATGAGCATCACGCTCACCGTGGGGCATATATAAGACAACTAATCTATTGAACCATAGATGGATACAAACAAACCAACTGTCATAAGGCAAATACACGACACCGCTGTCGGGCAAATCACCGAAGTGAAACTTATCAATGCCCGCGGCGCTTGGGTCACACTGTCGTCGCTTGGCGCCGGCATTGTCAGTGTCGTTGTACCCGACCGCGACGGCAACTTTGTCGACGTGGCCCTTGGCTACAAGAATCTCGCCGACTACATGGCCGACGGACCTTGTTGCGGCAAGACCCCCGGGCGATATGCCAACCGCATTGCCCGCGGGCGCTTCACCATTGACGGCCATGAGTATCAACTCGCCATCAACAACGGCCCCAACGCTCTCCACGGCGGTCCGACAGGCTTTCAGAACCACATCTGGGATGTCGTCGAGGCTGAACCCGGCAAGGTGGTATTCGGCCTCGTAAGTCCCGACGGCGACGAGGGATATCCCGGCACTTTTGAAGTGCGCGCAACCTACACCTGGGACGATGATAACCGCCTTACCATCAGATATGAAGGCAAAACCAATGCCCCAACCGTCGTTAACCTTACCAACCACACCTATTGGAACCTCAACGGCGAGGGCCATGGTAACATCCTCGACCACATTCTTGAAATTAACGCGAGGGAGTATCTTATGACTGACGATACTCTCGTCCCCATCAAGCCCACGCCGGTCGAGGGCACACCAATGGACTTCCGTAGACCCCATGTAATCGGCAGCCGCATAAATGAGCCGTTTCCGGCGCTTATATATGGCAAGGGTTACGACAACTGCTGGCCAATCGATCGCACCGACCCGTCGCGACCCGATTTTGCCGCCTCGCTCTACTCATCCGTAACCGGTATTATGCTGACTGTCAAGACCAACCAGCCGGCCGTTCAGGTTTACACCGGCAATTGGCTCGACGGATGCCCCGAGGGTAAAAGCGGTATCTACCATGACTATGACGGCGTGGCCATCGAGTGTCAGGACTACCCCAACGCTCCAAACGCCGTCTGGGCCCCATCGACTCTACTGCGACCCGGCGCCTTCTATAGCCGATTTATCAAATTTGAATTTTCAACCGCCAAAACCGACACCGAATGAAAAAACTGACCATATCGCTTATAGTGGCGCTGATGCTTCCAGTTGTGGCCCACGCCAAGCGCGTAATTGAACTCACCGAGCCGATGATGACCGTCTATCTGCCCGACGAGAAGGTTGCCACCGGCCGCATGGTCGTGGCGTTTCCCGGCGGAGGCTACCACGCGCTCGCCATGGGACGCGAAGGCCTCGATTGGGCCCCATTTTTCAACAAACTCGGCATCGGACTGGCCGTCGTGGCCTACACGATGCCCGACCATCGCAAATTTGTGCCGATGAACGACGCCATCGCTGCCCTCAAGACCGTTCGCGACAGCGCGGCGACATGGGGCATCAACCCGCGAGACGTCGGTATCATGGGCTCGAGCGCCGGCGGCCATCTCGCCGCTACGGTATCGACACTTGCCGGTCCGTTGGAACGTCCCGACTTCCAGATACTTCTCTATCCGGTCATTTCGATGCAGGACGACATCACCAATATCATCACGCGCCGCAACCTGCTTGGAAATGACCCGGCCGACGATGACAAGACTGTCTTTTCGGGCGAAATGGCCGCCTCATGGGAGACACCGCGCGCATTTATTGCATTGAGCGACGATGATACCGTCGTCGACCCGCGTAACGCCTCACGATACTACGAGGCACTGCGTCGCAGTGGCGTGCCCGCGTCACTCCATATTTACCCCTCGGGCAACCACGGCTGGGGCATCCGCGAGGATTTCCTCTACAAGAACCAAATGCTCGAGGAGTTGCGCCTCTGGCTCGAAAGTTTCTCGCCGCTGCCCGACGACACCCCCGGCTTGCAACGCGTAGAGGGGCGTCCTACCGTGTTTATCATTGGCGACAGTACCGTCAAAAACGAGGACCGCGACCCCGACAGCATCTGGGGTTGGGGTAGCGTTATCGGCGAGTGGCTGGATACCGACGCTATAACCATTGAGAACCACGCCCGTCCCGGACGCAGCGCCCGTTCCTACCGCGAGGAGGGCCTTTGGGACCGCGTTATCAAGGCCGTTCGACCCGGCGACTATGTCATGATACAATTTGGCCACAACGACGCTTCGCCGCTCAACACCGGGCGCTGTCGCGGCAGTCTGCCCGGGACCGGTGACGAGACCGAGACAATCATTGTCGCCAAAAACGGACGCCGCGTTGATGTCGAGACCTATGGTGCCTACCTCCGTCAATACATTGCCGACGTTAAGGCTGCCGGTGCCACCCCCATAATTGTCACCCCAATGCCGCGCAACCGTTGGAAAGACGGTGTTGCCCAAGGCACCGAGGACACATACGCAAAGTGGGCCACCGAGATTGCTCGCGAGCAAGGCGTCACCCTCATCGACCTTGACGCCTTGACACGCGCCAGTTTCAACCGGATAGGTCAAGACAGCATCGCTCCCTACTTCAAAGGCGACAACACCCACTTTTCGCTTCAAGGCGCACGTCTCAACGCCGCCAACGTCGCCCAAGGACTCGCCGACTCAACCTCCCGCCTCAAGCGCTACCTAAAAAAACGCTAATCACGCTCTGAACCCCTTTTCGTTCTCGGACAGGGGGCAACAAGACCTCATACAACAAATAAATCAGCGCCTGCTCCTCAATCGGAACAGGCGCTGATTTATTTGCCCTGGCTCGTGACAAGGAACTCCAGCCACGACCATTGACGATTAACTCCTGCACCTCAATTTCCTGTAACCATCCGAAATCGACCGTTTGCGACCCGTCAAAAAAAATCTCAGGGCCGAGTGCCTTGAGATTTTTATGGTTCATAGGGCCATCATATTCAGCCCGGGAATTTGTTAGTCTTCGATCGAGATAATTTGGGCTTCGTAGGCGGTGTGTCGCGGGAATGAGTCGCCAGAATTAATTATCGTAGCAATAACGGTAACTTTTTTGAGGTAATTCTGCGGACTGTCTTTTAGGTTAAGTCGTTTGCCTTCATCTTTATCGACTGCTAGGATGGCGAAGCTATTAAATGGATCTTTTTCTTCTTTAGTGTCAGCGATAACGACGGCGAATGGACCATTACCTCTCAACACATGGTCTTCGGGTGGCAGGCCAAAGAGGAGGTCGTCCTTTCCTCCCGTTCCTGAATCGAAGTATCCAACCATATAGCCTGTGATATAAACAGGAACTTCGACTTTGTCGGCA